>CAYWYT010000132.1:0-7112 GCA_964462665.1 uncultured Woeseiaceae bacterium
TCGGTTTCGTTGCGGAACCTGGCTTAAGCTCGGTCGCTCCGGGCAACGGGCTGAACAAGATGCCGCCGGTCTCCGTCTGCCACCAGGTATCGACGATCGGACAGCGTTGATCACCAACGACATGGTAGTACCACTCCCAGGCTTCCGGATTGATTGGCTCACCAACCGACCCAAGCAGACGCAGGCTTTTTCTAGATGTACGTTTTACGGGCTTATCGCCTTCGCGCATCAGTGCGCGAATCGCAGTTGGTGCGGTGTAGCAGATATTAACGCTGTGCTTGTCGCAGACTTCCCAAAAGCGCGACGCTGTCGGATAGTTTGGTACACCTTCGAACATCAAGGTGATAGCGCCGTTGGCGAGCGGCCCATATACGATATAGCTGTGCCCGGTTACCCAGCCAACATCTGCGGTACACCAGTAGACATCCCCTGGGTGGTAGTCAAAGACGTATTCATGCGTCATCGCTGCGAATACGAGATAACCGCCTGTTGTGTGCAACACGCCTTTTGGTTTTCCCGTGGACCCGGACGTATACAAAATGAACAACGGATCCTCGGCATCCATTTCTTCGCAGGGACAATCGGCATCCACGGTCGACTCAAGTTCATGCAACCAGACGTCGCGCCCTTCTACCCAGTCAATATCGTTGCCGGTGTTGCGTACCACAAGCACTTTTTCAAGTGTCGTAACGTTTGGTCGTGCGGCGGCAGCATCAACATTTCCTTTTAGCGGAATCGTCTTGCCGCCACGCAGACCCTGGTCTGCGGTAATCACGATATTCGATTCGCAATCGTGGATTCGCCCGGCAAGCGCATCCGGCGAGAACCCGCCGAAAACAACCGAGTGCACCGCACCGATTCTCGCACAGGCCAACATTGCGACCGCTGCCTCCGGAATCATCGGCATGTAGATCGTGATGCGATCGCCTTTCTTTGCACCAAGCGCTTTCAATGAGTTGGCAAATTTACAAACTTTCTCGTGCAGCTCTCGATAAGTAATACTCAGATCGCGATTGGGGTCATCCCCCTCCCAGATAATCGCGACGTCGTCTGCTTTGGTCTCGAGGTGGCGATCAACACAGTTGTAGCAGGCGTTCAGGGTCCCGTCGTAAAACCAGCGAATGTGTAGGTCGTCTTTCGCAAAGGAGACGTCTTTTGTTTTTGTGAATGGTTTGATCCAGTCGACTCGCTGCGCCTGGTCTGCCCAGAATCCTTCGTTGTCTTGCACAGAGCGCGCGTACATTTCGTTGTAAGCAGCCTCGTCGATCAAAGCACGCGCCTTGACCTCGGCGCTGACAGGATGAATTTCACTCATTACTCACTACCCTCTTGTTTTACCCGGCCGGACGTTATCTGGCCGCGAGTTTTCTGGCGAGCTCCAACAGGCGCTCCGCTTGCACACGATGTGGCCGATCAATCATTTCACCATCCAGGCCGAGCGTACCGGCACCCGGATTATCCTCGAACAACGCGACGATTCGCTCGGCGTGTTCGACTTCCTCAGCGGTCGGCACGAAAGCGTGATTGATAACCTCAACTTGTGCCGGGTGAATCGCCAGCATGCCGCTGAATCCATCACGTCGTGCATTGGCTGCATATTTTGCCAGCCCTTGCAGGTCACGGTAATCCGTATACACCGTATCGATAGCAGCGACTTCAGCCGCTGCTGCGGCACAGAGGCACAAGGACCGAGCCATTTCATACAGGGGTAGCCACTCGCCGTCAGCGTCGCGATTTGCGCTGGCGCCCAACGCCGAGCTGAGGTCCTCTCCTCCCCACGAAAGCGCGGTCAGACGAGGCGTTGCGCCGATATAGCTCTGCAAGGTGAACAGTGCTTCCGGACGCTCGGTGCAAAGCGCCATGATCTTTGTTTGGCCAACAGCAATCTCGTGCCGCGCTTCAAGTTCGTCCAGTTGCGACGCCAACGCCACTACGTCATCGGCGCTACGAGGTTTTGGCAATATGATTCCTAAAGGCGCAGCCGCGGCGACAGCAGCAAGATCTGCCTTGGCATCCTCTGTATCGATCGGGTTTATGCGGACCCACGCGTCGTCACGATCATTTACGAAATCGGCCGCCAGTTCGCGAGCCGCTGGTCTGGCGGCCGGTGCGACCGAATCTTCAAGATCGAGGATCAACGCATCAGCGCCGGCGTCGGCCGCTTTCGCGAGTTTACGTTCGCTATCGGCAGGAACGAATAAGTAACTACGGCTCATTTGGGCAGCTTGTGCATCAGCGCTGTACGTTTACAAATGCCGACCAGTTCATCATTTTGATTGAACGCTCGATGTTCGAAAATGACGATGCCGTTGTCCGGTCGTGACTTACTTTCGCGTTTTTCCAAAACTTCAGACTCAATGTGAATCGTATCGCCGTGAAACAGCGGCTTCGGAAAACGCACTTCGTCCCAACCAAGATTGGCAACCGTCGTGCCGTGCGTCGTGTCGTTCACGGAAATACCGACCATGAACGACAAAGTCAGGCAACTGTTAACCAGCGGCCGCCCGTACTCCGTAGTCTTCATGTATTCGGCATCCAGATGCAGCGCCGCGGGATTGTGCGTCATCGTGGTGATCAGCACATTGTCCGTTTCGGTAATGGTGCGCCGGATCGGGTGTTCGAATTTTTGCCCAACGCTGAACTGTTCGTAGTAAAGGCCTGGCATAAGACTTCCTTATTCTTTGGCTCGCTCGATAGCCGTCACTATAAGCCGTTGTGCGTCCTCAGACCCGTGCCAGTCGTCGATCTTCACCCACTTACCTGGCTCGAGATCTTTGTAATGCTCGAAAAAATGCTCGATCTGCTGCAGCGTAATCTTCGGAATATCAGAATATTCTTTGACGTCATCGTAGCGTTTCGTCAGGTCTGACGACGGCACCGCAATGATTTTTTCATCCTGCCCGGCATTATCTTCCATAATCAGGACGCCAATCGGGCGCGCGTTGATAACGCAACCCGGTACCAGCGGCCGTGTATTGCAGACGAGCACATCGATTGGATCGCCGTCCTCGGAGAGCGTATGCGGCACGAAACCATAGTTACCGGGGTAGAACATCGGCGTGTACAGAAATCGATCCACGACCAGAACACCCGACTCCTTGTCGAGTTCGTATTTGATCGGTTGGCCGCCTACCGGAACTTCAATAATGACATTGACGTCCTTGGGTGGGTTCTTGCCTATGCTTATTGCATCTATGCGCATGAGTTACCTGTCGATTTTACGGATATCTGAATGAACGCATCTTAACAGATTAGCGCAGCCACTCGACCACACTGATACCTAAGAAGCTGCCCACGGCATAGCCAAAAGAACCTGCGAGCACACCGGGAATGAGTAAGTCTTTCCAGCCTTTCGCTGAAGCAAGCGCGGCTGCGCTGGAGGGGCCACCGATACAAACTGCAGACGCCATGGCGAGCTCTGCGAGATCAATTTTCAAGAACTTACCGACTGTGAACAGAACGAGCAGATGCACGATGATGATTACCGAAGCAAATATGAACAGCACCGGTCCGATCGCAACGAGCTGCCAGATATCTGCGGTCGCGCCCACGCTCGCCAGAAAGATGAACATCATTATGTTACCCGCCTCGCTGTGACCCGAGAGTTTTTTCACCTGCTGCGGCAAGAACGTTGCGAATAACAATGTTAGTGCGGTGGTCACCAGAATGGCGAATTGCGGCTTGCCCATCAACTCGGCCAAAGCCTTGCCTGCTGCCGCCAGTGCGAAAGCCAACGCGATCGCGGCAAGCAGTCCCGCGACATCCAGATTGGCAATGCGGTGCAAGCTCGCTTGCGAATCTGCAGTAAATTCCTCGGCGTTATCCATGTGATGGCTGGGATACTGCCGCGCCAACCATGCGATACCCGGCAGAAAAATAATTAGCAGGAAGTGAATATTGGTAACAACGTTGTCAGCGGCGATCGCGGCCGAAAGCATACTGCCATCCTGCATGCCGCTGGCTTCAGCGACCGCGGCGAAATTCAATCCTCCGCCAATATAGGTACCCGTAAATATACCGGCCAATTCCGCCTCGTTAGGTCCCAGATCCAGAAACGACACACCGATAATCACGCCTGCCACAACCGCAGCGCTACCAATGATAAACGCGATTAGCGTCGGCCCTGATTCCCGGACAATGCGCTTGAGGTCTGCCGCAAACAACAACAAAGGAATGGCGATCGGAACGAGGTAATTCCACACCGCGTCATACGCAGGCGCCGTCGTCGGAATGATCTTGAGATTTGCCAGCACGATCGCAATACCCATCAACAGCATTACACCCGAATACTTTCGACCCCATGGATAGCGCTCGCACCAAAAGCCGAATGCTGCCAATGCGATAAGAATGGACCAGAGCGCAAAGTCCTGCTCAGGGCCTATCAAAGGGAACGTCATATGAATGCTCCGGTCAACAATGAGAAGCATGTTATATGATCCGTCATAAGGCGATCGGACGATCTGGCAATCGGAGTAGAAAATTGAACCTGACAAGAGTATTCGCAACTGCGGCACTTCTGCTTACATTAACGTCAGCAGCAAGCAATGCTGCGGACGCGACCGGAACCGTCCTTATCACCGGTGCAAATCGCGGTATTGGCCTGGAACTTGCGCGGCAATATTCTGCAGATGGTTGGCAGGTTATCGGCACTGCCAGACGGCCCGATGCAGCCGACGATTTGCGCGACCTCGACGTGACTGTGATGCAGCTCGATGTCACTGATCAGGCCAGCGTCGAGCAACTAGCTGAGGACCTGAAAGGTCAATCTATAGACGTATTGATCAATAACGCCGGCATACTGCCGATGGTGAGATCGATCTCGGATATCGACTTTGAGGAATTCAATCGGGTCATGGCGGTGAATACGGTTGGGCCGATCCGCGTTACGCAAGCGCTGTTGCCCAACCTGCACGCTGGCGAGATGAAAAAGATAATCAACACAACCAGCGTCCTCGGCAGCATTTCACGAAAGACCAGCGGTGGCTTCTACGGCTACAGCGAGAGCAAGGCGGCTCTGAACATGTTCACGCGCTCGCTCGCAGGAGAACTGAGATCGGCGGGATTCATTTGCATAGTGATTCATCCCGGTTGGGTTCAAACGGACATGGGCGGCTCCAGTGCGCCGGTGGCCGTGCCCGAATCAGCTTCCGGCATTCGCAATGTCATTGCGAATCTCACGGCTGCAGGCAGTGGGGAGTTCTGGACCTTCGAAGGTCAGCAGCTACCCTGGTAGTAACACACTAAACGGACACACTCATGGCACGTATTCTTGACTACAACGGACAAAGCGTCGATCGCACTGTAACGGTCGCATCGATCATAGCGAGTCGGAAAAGCGGCGAGCTCCTCACTCAGGTCACGGCATCCACACCGGATGAAGCGGCGGCAGCTGAAGCGGCTGGCATCGAGATGGTGGTTTGCATGTCAGACTACGTGCCCATGGTGCGCGAAGGCTCGGCTAAATTATTCGTCACTGCAGCGATCGACTTTTCCGGTGCGATCAGCGACGACGAGCTGTTAGGGACGGCGTACTCAGCGCTTAAGAGCGGTGCGGATGCCGTAATCACCTCGCGACGCCTCCAGTCGCTGCGCCGCATTGCCGAAGAAGATATTCCTGTCATGGGCCATCTCGGTTTTATTCCGAAAAAATCCACGCTCTATGGTGGCGTTCGCGCCGTGGGCAAGACCGCGCAAGAAGCAAGCAAACTGTGGGATGACTTTCGGCGACTGGAAGACGCAGGGGCGTTCGCTGTTGAAGCTGAGCTTATTCCCGCGCAAGTCATGAACGAGATAAATAAGCGCACTGGTCTGGTTACGATTTCTCTTGGCTCCGGACGCGATGCCGATGTCATGTTCTTGTTTACGTCCGACATCTGCGGCGAAGGCGATCACATTCCTCGACATGCGCGGGCGTACGCTGACCTGCCTGCCCTGCATGCGAAGGTTCGCGATGCAAGAGTAGCTGCGTTGACCGCATATCGCTCCGATGTGCTCGCCGGGCAATACCCGAGTGACACCGAGGTGGCGTCTATCGATGATGCGGAACTCGAAGAGTTTGTTTCTAAACTCTAGTCTTGCTGCTGTTTCGGGAACATCGCGTACACAACCAGTCCCGCAATAATGACGCCTAGTCCCATCAGTGACTCCTGGGTCCTGTTGATTACGACAAACACCAACGTCCAGGCCGTCAGCCCGAGATAGATAAGCGGTGTGATCGGGTAGCCGAAGGTTCGATACGGACGCGGCAAGTCAGGTTGTCGCATCCGCAGCACGAAAACACCGAGCACAGTAACGAGACTATTGAAAGCGAGAATGAACCCTGAAAATACGAGTACGGACTCAAAGCTCGACGTCAGTATGAAAATTATAGCCAGTGATGACTGCACCAATATGGCCCTTGCAGGGACCCCGTCCGAATTAGTTTGTCCGAGGAAGCGCAGTTGTTTAATGTCCTCGCCAATGACATGCAAGACACGCGGTCCCGCAACGGTCATCGCACTAACGGTTGAAATCAGCAGCAAGCTGAGCACCAGCCCGGCAAAACGTCCACCCAGCTCACCGAATGCGGCATCAGCAGCGATGTAACCAATCTCAAGCTGTCCAACCATTGCATCCATCGGAGTGACGCGAAGAAATACGTAGTTGAGCGCGAGATACAAAACCATCACCACCAGTGTTCCAGCCATCAGGATCCACGGTAGCGTGCGTTGCGGGTCCTCCAGTTCACCACTGAGATAGGTAGCCGCGTTCCACCCTGTGTAGGCATAGCTGACATAGATAAGTGCAACGGCAAACGCGCCGCTGGTCATTAGCGGCACATCCTCCGCCGCGAACATAAAGCGAACCGGCTGTGGCGTATCAGCTATCCAAAGCGCCGCTATGCAAAATGCAACAATCACGCCGACTTTGAGCACGGTAAATGCGACCTGCATACCACCGCTGTTACGTCGCGTACTAGCGTGCACGAGTGTAAGCACAATGATCAATCCACAGGCAATGGCCTTTAACACCCAGGGATTTGCATCACCGCCAAGCGACGAAGTTGCATAGGCGGCAAACGTCATAGCAGCTAACGCAGTCGGTCCTGCAAATCCAACCGTCGCAGACACCCA
>CAYWYT010000133.1:0-7084 GCA_964462665.1 uncultured Woeseiaceae bacterium
TAACATAATACCGGAATCATTCTCGTTACTGACCCCAATCCCCGACCGCTGCGCGCGCCGAATCGTTCAGCGGCCGCGCAATTAGCGCGTCACGGCTCAAAGTAACTCGAAAGCGGGCACCATCTGCCAATGGCAAATAGGTCGCTGTGCCGTAGTAAGCGTCGACGCCCGGGGTGAATTTCGGAAAGTCGTGCGCCAGACTCCATAGGTCCAGCGTGCGTTCCTCGGCGAGAGCGTGGACCGTGCGCGGCTCGCTCCGTTCACGCTCTACTGTTGAATAGCGACCGCTCAAACGCTCTAGTTGATAAACCGGGTCCAGCCCGAGAATGGTGGCGGGCGGCTTCCAGGTCAGCACGCGTGCGTCCAGTTGCCACTCATCGCCGCGAAGGGGGAGCAAGCGATCAAGCTCGCCATCAATCATGAGTCTTGCCGTGTATTCCTCGTCGCCGGATTGCGAGAATTCAATTACCGCGACCAGTTGTTCGGCGGTCAGTCGCTGATATCCGAGGTAACTCGTAAACAGCAACACTGCTGCTGTTCCCAGCGCTGCGGACGCGGCACTAAACGCGGCGGAACCTGTGGCTCGCAGGACCCGACCACGGCGCAGGTTTTTTGCCATCGAGCCTAAAAAAATCAACGCGATGAGCGTGAATACTGCGCCGATCCCAATCAACACAGGCATCAAAGTCTCCTAGGCATCGAGTCGCTTGTACTTGATACGATGCGGATTGTTCGCATCGTCACCGAGACGGCGCTTCCTGTCTTCTTCATAGTCCGCATAGTTGCCGGCAAACCAAGTCACTTCTGAGTTGCCCTCAAACGCCAGGATATGCGTAGCGATGCGGTCGAGGAACCAGCGATCATGCGAAATTACTACCGCGGAGCCAGGAAACTCTAACAATGCTTCTTCGAGTGCTCGCAAGGTCTCAACGTCAAGGTCGTTGGTGGGCTCATCAAGTAGCAACAGGTTGCCGCCCGCCTTGAGCATCTTCGCCAGATGCACACGATTACGCTCACCACCGGACAAAACTCCGATTTTCTTTTGCTGCTCGGCGCCGCGGAAATTGAAGCGGCCGACATAGGCGCGCGACGATGTTTCGTAGTTGCCCACATTAATCAGGTCCAGCCCATCGGAAATTTCTTCCCATACGGTCTTGTTGTCGTCGAGGCTATCGCGCGATTGATCGACGCTGGACACCTGTACTGTGTCGCCCAGACGAATATTGCCGGCATCCGCTTGTTCGCTGCCCTCGATCATGCGGAACATCGTGGTCTTGCCCGCGCCGTTGGGGCCGATCACGCCGACGATGCCACCGGCCGGAAGTTGAAAACTGAGGTCATCAATCAAGAGCTTGTCGCCAAAGCCTTTCTTCAGGCCCTCTACTTCAATCACAATATCGCCAAGTCGCGGTCCAGGCGGAATGTAGATCTCATTCGTCTCGTTGCGCTTTTGATAACTGGACGACGAAATTTCGTCGAACTGGCGCAGGCGCGCCTTTGACTTGGCTTGTCGGCCTTTCGGATTTGAGCGCACCCACTCGAGCTCGGTCTGCATCGCTTTCTGACGTGCTTTTTCGCCCGCTTCTTCGTTCGCCAGTCGATTGCTCTTCTGTTCCAGCCAGGACGAGTAGTTGCCTTCCCAGGGAATGCCGCGACCGCGATCGAGTTCGAGAATCCAGCCAGCGACGTTGTCGAGGAAATAGCGATCGTGAGTTACTGCAATGACCGTGCTTGGGTATTCATCCAGGAAACGCTCCAGCCACGCGACCGATTCCGCATCCAGGTGGTTGGTCGGCTCATCGAGCAACAGCATGTCAGGCTGCGACAAGAGCAAGCGGCACAAAGCGACGCGTCGCTTCTCACCGCCGGAGAGTTTGCTGACATCCGCATCCCAGGGTGGCAGCCGCAGTGCGTCGGCCGCGATTTCCAGCTTGCGATCGAGTTCCCAGGCACCGGCAGTATCGATCGCGTCTTGTAGCGTGCCCTGTTCCTCGAGCAAGGAATTCATTTCGTCGTCGCTCATCGGTTCGGCGAATTGCATCGCGATTTCATTAAAGCGGTCCAGCAGGGCTTTCGTCTCAGCGACACCTTCTTCGACATTGCCACGAACGTCTTTGGCAGGATCAAGTTCTGGTTCATGCGGCAAGTAGCCGATGTTGATGCCAGGCTGAGGGCGCGCCTCGCCATCAAAGTCTGTATCGAGCCCCGCCATAATGCGCAACACCGTGGACTTACCCGAGCCATTCAGACCAAGAATGCCGATCTTCGCGCCGGGGAAGAACGAGAGGGAGATGTCCTTGATTATGAATCGTTTCGGCGGGACCACTTTGGCCACGCGATTCATGGTGTAGATGTATTGCGCCATTTATCTCTGCTGTTTGTTCTGCAGCGCGCATTATCCGGTATGCTGCGGCGATAGCCAACAACAAGAAGTCGCACGCATGAGCGATTCGGTGCTCGTCTATAAGGGAAGTGAGCTCGCCAGCTACGGTTTCGGCGATCCACATCCGTTCGGTTTTGATCGCCACGATGTGTTCCAGAACGAACTCGTCGCGTCGGGCCTTGCTGACAAGGTGGAGTTTGGCTTGCCACGTCGGGCCAGTGTCGACGACCTGTTGCTGTTTCATAGCGCCGATTACATTGACCTGGTGTCGAGGAAGTCGTCCGAAGGCCGCGGCTATCTGGATGACGGAGATACACCAGCAATGCCAGGCATTTTCGATGCCGCATCCGCTGTAGTCGGCACGACCCTGGCCGCGGTCGACGCGGTCATGGCGGGCAGCTGCAAACGCGCGTTTGTGCCTATCGCTGGATTGCACCATGCAGCGCGGGACGCTGCCGCCGGATTCTGCGTTTTCAATGATTGCGGCGTTGCAGTTGAGTACCTGCGCAAGAACTACGGCATCCAGCGGATCGCGTACATCGACATTGACGCCCACCACGGTGACGGTGTTTTCTACGGCTTCGAGGATGACCCGGATCTGATTTTCGCTGATATTCACGAGGATGGTCGTTACCTGTATCCGGGTACCGGCGCCGCGGAGGAAACAGGCAAGGGTCGAGCGCGCGGTACCAAGCTCAATATCCCGATCGCACCGGGTGCTGTTGATAGCGATTTTTATCGGGAATGGGAGCGCGTCGAGCAATATCTGGAGCATGCGAAACCCGAGTTCATCCTCTTTCAGGGCGGCGCCGACAGTCTCGAAGGCGACCCTATAACGACCCTCTGCTATACCGAAGAAGCGCATGCCAGTGCCGCCGCGGCGCTGTGCCGCCTTGCGGACAAACACTGCGCGGGGCGCATTGTCGGCACCGGTGGTGGCGGCTACAACAGACACAACCTTGCACGGGCGTGGACGCGGATCGTGCAGTCTTTCGTTGCGGCCGGCTAAGCAGTAATATCGCGTCCTTTCCCGCCCCTCGCTGTGGAGTTTTCCCCAATGTTCGACACCTCAACAACGCTTGCGTCTTACGACCCCGATCTGGCCAAGGCCATTGCCCAGGAAGCCAGACGTCAGGAAGAACACATCGAGCTGATCGCTTCGGAAAACTACGCCAGCCCGCGCGTGATGGAAGCACAGGGATCCGTGCTTACGAACAAGTACGCGGAAGGGTATCCGGGTAAACGCTACTACGGTGGTTGTGAGTACGTCGACGAATCCGAAACGTTGGCCATTGAGCGCGCCAAGGAACTCTTCGGCGCAGATTATGCCAACGTGCAACCGCACTCGGGATCGCAGGCAAATGCCGCCGTCTACATGGCGCTGTGCGAGCCCGGTGACACCATACTGGGCATGAGCCTTGCCGAAGGTGGGCATCTGACGCACGGATCCAAAGTTAACTTCTCGGGCAAGATATACAACGCCGTGCAATACGGCCTGGTCGCCGAAACCGGTGAGATCGACTACGAGCAGGTCGAAGCTCTGGCGAAAGAGCACCAGCCCAAGATGATCATTGCGGGATTCTCCGCGTATTCGCGTGTGGTCGACTGGCAGCGCTTTCGCGACATCGCCGATAGCGTCGGTGCTTACCTGATGGTCGATATGGCACACGTCGCCGGGCTGGTCGCGACTGGCCATTATCCGAATCCAATTTCTGTCGCTGACGTGGTTACGACCACGACTCACAAGACGCTGCGCGGTCCGCGCGGCGGCCTGATATTGGCGCGCGCGAATGCAGAGCTCGCCAAGCGATTTAATTCTCTGGTATTTCCAGGGACGCAAGGCGGGCCGCTGGAGCACGTCATTGCAGCGAAAGCCGTCGCCTTCAAGGAAGCGATGGAACCTTCATTTAAGGACTATCAGGCACAGGTTTGCGCGAACGCGAAGATCATGGCCGAGGTTCTGGCCGCACGCGGCTACCCGATTATTTCCGGTGGCACCGACAATCATCTGATGCTGGTGAGCCTGATCGACAAGGGCCTCACGGGTAAAGCCGCCGATGCCGCACTCGGGCGAGCAAACATCACGGTCAACAAGAACGCAGTGCCGAACGATCCGCAGTCACCGTTTGTAACCAGCGGCCTGCGTCTTGGTACGCCTGCGATTACGACGCGCGGCTTTGGTGCTGAAGAGACCCGTGAGATTACCGGCTGGATAGCGGATATACTGGATGATCTCGACAACGAGGAGACGAACGCACGTGTTCGCGGTCAGGTGCTTGAGCTTTGTAAGCGCTTTCCCGTATACGCCTAGTGACGATTCCCCATGCATTGCCCGTTCTGTAGTCACGAAGAGACCAAAGTAATCGACTCGCGTCTGGCCGCCGATGGCCGCCAGATTCGTAGACGCCGGCAGTGTCTCGACTGCAACGAACGATTCACGACTTTCGAGTCGGCCGAGTTGGTAATGCCACGCCTGATCAAGAACGATAACTCGAGACAGCCGTTCGACGAGTCCAAGTTGCGCAGCAGCATGACGCGCGCGCTCGAAAAACGGCCAGTTCCAAGTGATGAACTCGAGGAATCGGTCGAACGCCTGATTCATCGCCTGCGAACGATGGGCGAGCGCGAGGTGCCTTCGCGCCTGGTCGGAGATCTCGTGATGGAAGAGCTGCGAGCACTCGATGAAATCGCCTATGTTCGATTCGCGTCTGTGTACCGACGTTTTCAGGATGTCACCGAGTTCGAGGAAGAAATAAGACGCCTGCAACGGATCTCCGAAACTGCTGCAAGCCGAGAGCAAATGTCTCTCTTGCCAGAGTTACTCGGCAAAAATAAATAAGCCAGGATGTCTGAGTTCTCTGCGAAAGATCGTGAATATATGCAACGGTCGTTGCTGCTTGCCGAGAAAGGCATATTCGGCGCGTACCCGAACCCCATGGTGGGTTGCGTACTCGTAAGAGACGACAACATTGTGGGCGAAGGCTGGCATGCGCGTGCCGGCGAGGCGCACGCCGAAGTCAATGCAATTACAGATGCGGGTGACAAAGCCAGAGGTGCCACGGCCTATGTCACGCTGGAGCCATGTTCGCACCATGGCAAGACACCACCATGTTGCGACGCGTTAATCGAAGCAGGTATCAGTGAGGTTGTCGTCGCGCACGAGGACCCGAATCCGAAAGTGGACGGGAAGGGCATCGAGCGTTTGCAAAATGCCGGAGTGACTGTGCGCAGTGGGCTGATGCGGCAGGATGCAAAGCAGTTAATTGCGGGATTTCTGAGTCGTGTCGAGCGCGGACGTCCTCGTGTACAACTGAAGATCGCCTGCAGTCTCGATGGGCGCATTGCGATGGCGGATGGACAAAGCCAGTGGATTACGGGTGTCGAGGCGCGCGCAGATGTGCAGCGATTACGTGCCAGCGCTGGCGCGATCATGACAGGGATTGGAACCGTGCTTGCCGATGATCCTTCGCTGACCGTGCGCGAAGCGCAGCTCAACCCATATGATCGGCAACCGCTGCGCGTTGTTCTGGACAGTGATCTACGTATGCCATTGGCAGCGAAAATGCTGGCCCTGCCCGGAGACACCCTGGTTTTTTGCGATACTGATGCGAGCGCCGAGGGACTTGCCGACGCCGGGGCTGAAGTCGTCAGAGCCGGCGGCCGCGATGGTTTCGTCAATCTGTCGTCGGTTCTGCAAGAACTTGCGGCCCGTGGCGTCAACGACCTGCTGGTTGAAGCCGGTCCAACCATCGCCGGCCAACTCGTCGAACGAAACCTGGTTGACGAATTCGTTATTTATCAGGCACCGCACATCCTCGGTAGTGAGACAATGGGTATGTTCAGCACACCGTCATGGCACGAACTGGCGGATCGTCTGGTGCTGACAATCACCGCTGTTGTTCAAGTCGGCAATGACACACGCATTACAGCTGTCCCGGAAAACTGAGTCGAATGTTCACAGGCATTATTCAAGCACAAGGCACCATCGCGACGATCGACAAGGTCGGTGGCGATGTACGCTTATCGATTCAGTCCGATGGCTTGCCGTTTGCCAGCTATGCTGTTGGCGAGAGCATCGCGGTTAACGGAGTCTGCCTGACCGCGACGGCGCTGCGGGCGGATGGCTTTGATACTGACGTCTCAACCGAAACCTTGAGCGTGACCTCGCTGGGTGAGCTCGTTGTAGGTTCGAAGGCTAATCTGGAGCCTTCCTTGAGCTTCGGTGATCGGCTCGGTGGACACCTGGTCAGTGGGCATGTTGATTGTCTGGGCAAGGTCACCGGCTTGACCAAAGACGCCCGCTCTATTCGTCTGGTCATTGAAATTCCGCCAGAGTTTGCGCGATACGTCGCCAAGAAAGGGTCGGTGTGTATTGATGGGGTCAGTCTTACCATCAATGCAGTATCTGCAAGCAGCTTTGACTTGAATATCATCCCGCATACGGCTGAGACTACGACCATAAGCCAGTACAGTGTCGGCACTGCGGTCAATATTGAGATCGATATGCTGGCTCGTTACGTCGAACGATTATTGGCAAAAGATCCTGACGGATTGTCTCTGGATACTCTAAAGGCACACGGTTATGTCTGAGAACACGACGCTGCACCCCACTGCGATGGAAAGTGCGATGGAGAATTCATTCAGCGATATTGAAGACATTATTGCCGACATTCGTGCCGGCAAGATGGTCATCATGGTCGA
>CAYWYT010000134.1:0-7082 GCA_964462665.1 uncultured Woeseiaceae bacterium
TCGCTTGCCCACATTTTCGCAACCGTCATGGTCGAATCGAAGACGCCGGCGCACTATCCCGCCAGGTAAGTGGCTCCAAGTGCGGTCGATTCGATATCGACAGGTCGCTCGACCGGAGTATCCAAAATATCCGCCAGAAACTGCAGAAACCAGTCATTCTGCACCATGCCGCCGTCAACACGAATTACGGCCGGCGCGATGCCATCATCGACCATCGCATCCATTAGGTCTCGAGTTTGGTAGGCGATCGCTTGCAGGGTTGCGGTGACAATCTGATCCCGCCCGCTACCGCGAGTAAGGCCAAATATGGCGCCACGCGCATATGGATCCCAATAGGGTGCGCCCAAGCCGGTGAATGCAGGCACAACATACACATCGTCGACAACACCAGTCCGCGTAGCGATAGTTTCAGACTCACTGGCTGACTCAATCAACTGTAGTTCGTCGCGCAACCATTGCATCGCGGAGCCGGCTACGAAAACGCTGCCCTCCAGCCCATAGCTAACTTTGCCATCTAGCCGCGACGCGACCGTCGTCAGTAATTGATTGTTCGACTGCAGCGCCTCGTCGGCGGTATTGGCCAAAACGAAACAACCAGTGCCATAGGTACTCTTCACCGTGCCGCGTTCAAAACCGGCCTGTCCAATCAGTGCCGCTTGTTGATCGCCTGCGATTCCCAGAACCGGGACCTCACCGCCCAGCGCATCGCAGGCGGCAATGCCGAACTCATGTGCGCAGTCGTGCACTTCGGGCAACATGTTCGCGGGGATATCAAACAGCGTCAGTAATTCGTCATCCCATTGTTGAGTATGAATATTGAATAGTAAGGTGCGCGATGCGTTGCTCGCATCGGTCGCGTGTACCTGTCCGCTGCTTAAGCGCCATAGCAAGAAACTATCTATGGTTCCAAACGCGAGCTCTCCGTTTTCTGCAAGCTTGCGTGCGCCTGCCACGTTCTCAAGCACCCAGGCGATCTTGGTGGCGGAAAAATAGGGATCCAGCCGCAGGCCGGTCTTTTGCGCAACCATCGCTTCAACGCCGTCAGATTTGAATGCATCGCAAGCTGCTGCAGTGCGCCGGTCCTGCCACACGATGGCGTTGTAGATACAGCGTCCCGACTCACGATCCCAGATCAGCGTTGTTTCACGTTGATTGGTGATTCCTATACCGGTGACATCCGGAGCATTCGCACCGGACTTGTGCATTGCCTCTGCGGTAACAGCCGCGACGGTCGTCCATATTTCCTCCGGGTCATGCTCAACCCAACCGGGATGTGGATAGTGCTGCTTGAATTCCTGCTGCGCGCTTGCAACTACGCGTGCTTGATGATCATAAATAATAGTCCGCGTAGCAGTCGTTCCTGCGTCGATCGTCAGCAGAAACTTGCCGCTCATGCGTCACCATTCCCGGCCGACCAAATTGGTGTACGTATCTTCATCGTGCTACCTGCATCATCCGGAAATTGCCAATCGCCCTGCGACCTCGCGACACGAGTAATGCCATCCTGAATTTTCATCGGCCACGGAGCGACCCTGCGCTTTTTCAAATCTACATGCAAAGTCATCCACTCGGCGGTTGCCGCGAGAAAACCACTCTCGGCATGGTACATACGTTGAAATTGATGAATGCGCTTTTCGTCGAACGCGAGAATCTGCGCCGTTACAACATACGGGTCATCGAGCTTCAGTTCTTGCTTGTACAGCACATGCGTTTCGACGGCGAACGTCGAACTGTGATTCTGTTGCACATGTTCAGCCGTAATTCCGAAGTCCAGCCAAAGCGCATCGACACCCTGATCGAATGCCAATACATAGTAAGCAACGTTCATGTGGCCGTTGAAGTCTATCCACTCCGGCAGGACGCTACCCGTACTCACAGTATCGCCAATAAACGGACTATCCGGGGTATTCACTCGTTACTCTCTCTTAGAACTGCACGCCGACCGCTTTACACAGAAACTGCATGTAGGGCGTACCCGATTTAAACGCTGTCTCCACTTTGCGTTGAAACTGTGGGTCCAGACAATCCTCTACCGCAATACTCTTTACTGCGATAAAGCTCTTACGTTTGATGTCTTCGATGCACTCTTGCTCTTTATCAAAGCCACGCGGCGGGCGCGTCAACTTCTCGCCACCAAGGTTAAATTGCCGCTTGAACTTTGGGTCGCCAATTATGCGCTTCCACTCCGCAGGTTTTGCGGCGATACGCTCTCGAATGCCGCGTAGCGCGTCTGAGTCCGGACGCCACATACCAACACCTATGAAAACCTCCTCTGGCGCGATATGGACGTAATATCCCGGCGAGTGCACGTCTTTCGCGCGTTCGTGGCGAAACTGAATTCCAATGTTGGTCTTGTAAGGCGTCTTATTCTTGGAGAATCGCGTATCACGGTAAACACGCATCAACGATCCCCCTACTCGGGTCGCCTGAACGACAAATTTTGGCGCGATCTCAGCTAACGGGTCCTGCATCGACAGAATAAAGCGCAGCGCAACGTCAAGAACCAGTTCTTCATAGCGACTCTTGTTTACCTTGAACCATTCGCGATTGTTGTTATTCGAAAGCTCGTTCAAGAACGCGATCGTCTCTGGAGTAAAGCCGGCATACCGTTTTGTGGCCATCAACACTGCGCCTGATCGTTGTCGGCCTCCGGGTGCGCGAACATATCGGACTCATCTTCACCATCGCGCGGTGCCAGACAGGCGAAATCCTTCTCCACCAGGATCGACAGCGTCTCACCGTCATCGAGTCTTTGTTCACCCTCGATTGAAACCTGCTCGGAATTCGCCCAGGCGAGAACGCTGGTCTCCGGGAGCCTTACGGTAACGATATTATCCGAGAAAAATGCGCCCGGATTTACACTCGCCGGACTGCCCTCTACTCGGTATTGAAATTCGCGTCCACCCGGGAAACCGGTGCGTGCCGCCACCAGCCCTGCGTCGCGCAATATATCCACCTCTGCGCGGGTCAGGCGCAGGCGAATCGAGTTGTCACGTATTCTTAGTTTCACGGCGTCTTATCGTTATTAATATGCGGGTATTAAATCACGAATATATCCGCGCGGTAAGACTTGCTCTTACAGGCAACGTAGACTGACAGCGCAAATGAGGACGATGAATTGATTACTGACCCATGGTTCTACGCTGTCGCAATTCCGGCGGTCTTGTTGTACGGAATTTCCAAGGGCGGATTTGGCGGCGGTTTGGGTGCAGCCGCTGTACCCCTGATGGCACTCGTTATTTCGCCCGTTCAGGCAGCAGCCATATTGCTACCGATTCTCTGCGTAATGGACATCGTTGCGCTATGGAAGTTTCGCGGCAAGTGGGTCTTGCCGGAACTCAAGATATTGATACCTTCCTCGCTGCTTGGAATCGTCGTCGGCACTCTTCTTTTCGAGTACATGAGCGCGGCCGTTGTGCGCTTGATCGTTGGCACTGTTGCTATCGTTTTCACATTGCACTATTGGATCAACAAGCGACGCACGAAAGGTGCAGAACTGAAGAACTATCCCATGTCCTACGGATTGCCGGCAGGCTCTGTCGCAGGCTTTACCAGTTTCGTTGCACATTCTGGCGGTCCGCCGATCAGCATGTATCTACTTCGCCGGCCCCTCGACCGCACCGGCTTCGCTGCTACGAGCATTGTATTCTTCGCGATAGCCAATTACGTGAAGCTCATTCCGTACGCCTGGCTCGGTCAGCTCGATGCCGACAATCTGGCAACCTCAGCTGCCCTCATTATTCTCGCGCCGGTAGGCGTTTTGATTGGCGCAGCGCTGCATAAACGCGTTAGTGACAAATTTTTCTTCGCATTTGTTTATGTCCTGCTTTTTGTTGTCGGACTGAAACTCCTATACGACGGAGTGTCCGCGTATATCTAGGCGGCGGTGAGCAAAAGCAGCAAAGTTTGGACGTTGGTGTCGTCCGGTCGTTGCTCCGCAAGCTCGTTAGCAATTTTTCTCGCGCCAGCCACGTCACCACTGTCCCTGAGCATCGTCGCAAGCGCCCAGGCGATATCGAAATCGCCGGCGAATCGCTGGTGAGCATCGGTTAGCAGTCGCAGCGCATTCTCAGTCTGTCCAAGAGAATGCAGCGCGATTGCAGCAACATAAGCGAAACGTGCATTGTCAGGCGCTAATTCAGTCGCCTGCCAAAGTTCCCGCAGACCTTCTTCGGAGCGCTCCGTTCGAACCAGCAACAAACCCAGCGAATGGCGAAAATCTGCACTTTCGGCATCGATGGCCAAACCGTCCCGCAACATCTTCTCCGCACCCTGCTCGTCGCCAAATCGCCGCAGCGCATCGGCATAATTCAGGCGCGAATAGGAATATTCCGGATCCATCGCAAGCGCGAATGAGTAGTGCTCAATCGCCTTATCGGGATTTCCCATTGAGGACTCGAAATCGCCCAATGCAACATGCGCCTCAGGTCGACTTGCAACCGCTAATTGCGCAGCACGAAATTCGTCCGCCGCTGCCGTGAACCCGGAATTCATTGATATGTATCCCTGGAGTGGAGCCAAAACTCGGGCCGCTTCTATACGCACGCTCCGAGACGGATCTTTTAACAGCGGCGACAGCAAATCCGGCTGCACTTCGGGCGGCAGGATCTGCGCCGTTCCTATTGCCGCCATACGCACCAGCGGATCCGGGTCGCCAAGCCCGGCTTCAATAGACGTCGCTTCTGCCTCACTCAGTGGCCCCGACATCGTGGCGAGGGCTGTAGCCCGCACGATTCCGGGCACATCTCTGTCGGCAACAACATCTCTCAGACCTGTATTGCCCGCACCGTTACGGGCCGCCGCAAAAATATCCGCGAAATGTGGCTCACTTTCGCCCCACCAGTTTTTGGCCGCCTCTGCAGCCCATTCGGAGCCGCGATCCGCATGGCATGAACCACAAGCGTTCGGAGCGTTGCTGCTTACGCTTAAATCAGGTCGCGGCACTCGAAAACTATGATCACGTCGCGGATCCACCTGCATGTAGTCTCGCGCCGGCATATGACAATCAACGCAAGCCACCTCTGCTGGCGCATGCTGGTGATGCTCCGAGGTCGCGAACTTGCTCGGCAAGTGGCACTGCGTACATACATCACTGGGTTCCGAACCGGTCACGAGTTGCAGTGAATGCGGATTGTGGCAGTCGCTGCAGGTAACACCCGCCTGATACATACGGCTTTGAACAAAGGAGCCATATACGTAGACCTCCTCTCGAATCTGACCATCGTCGAAATAGAGTGGTGAGTTGAGCAACGACGGTCGATGTGTTTCGGCCAGCGGCACACCGTATTCGTACTCGGCGCTGATTACCCCGCGTCGAGAGTGACATCGCCCACAAGCCTCGGGCTGTTTAGACTGCCGCATCGCAAACTCACTGCGCTCTGCAATGCCCGTTTGCGCATTCATCTGCCAGACAGCGCGGCCATGATCATCAAGGTCAACTCGCAATCCCTTGCGGCCTGAAAAATCGCCGCTCTGCGCCTCCGCGACATGTATCGAAGAGGGGCCGTGGCAGCCCTCGCAACCAACGTTCATCTCAGACCACGATGTCGCGAAAGTATCTGTATCTTGCTCGTAGTTAACGTTCAGATTGGTGGAGTGGCACTCGGCGCACATGTAATTCCAGTTCTGCTGACGTCCGGTCCAATGCAATTCGTCACCCGGCGCGATGTAGTCGTCACCGTAAACGTGGAACCAACGTTGGCCACCATCCGTCACCGAGCGCGTATCCCATGCAAACGGCACAGTCTGCAAACGGCCACCCGGAAATTCGACCAGGTATTGCTGCAGCGGCGTTACGCCGAAGGTATGTGTAACCACATAATCTTCGCTCTCACCATTGGCGTTCGCGGTGCGAACGACAAACTTGCCGTCTTTCCTGAAAAACTCATTCGTCGATCCGAAATAATCGAAGCTCGATTGCTCGAAATCACCAAGAACTGTCGATTCGTCGGCAACCTGCATAGCGAGATCGTGATGCGAGTCGGTCCAGTCCGCATATTGATCGACGTGACAGTTGGCGCACGCTGCACTGCCCACGAACTCCGGCACGGCAGCCACCTTCGGCGTTGCCGGAGCCGGATCCTGCCCACAGGCTGACAACAGGAACGCACTGCTGACCAGCAGGTATTGAAAAAATTGACGCATTATAAAGACCTGCCGTGCAGGTAATAAATTGAAGTGCAAACCAAAACGGCCACTCGGATCCATGACCGAAAAATAATGACTAGTCGGCCATCACATTTTCAGCTTGCGGGCCTTTTTGCCCTTGCGTCACTTCCATCGTGACGGCCTGTCCCTCTTTGAGGGTTTTGAAACCTTCCATTTGGATCGCACTGTGGTGAACAAAAACATCCGGCCCACCTTCATGTTCGATGAAACCAAATCCCTTGTCGTCGTTAAACCACTTGACGGTTCCTTTAACTCTTTCGCCTGACATATGTACCTCGTAAAAAAACGCCGTCCCCCACAGGCTCGGCCTGTCCTCATATTACTCGGAAAATAGAAGCAGGGCGATAAAATCGCGACAGATTATGCGTGGTCAGACTGATAGTATTGCTGGCCTATGCACGACATCGACGAAAAACACGCGCAAAACCGGGCGGTCGCGACCTGGTTATTGATCTGCTGCGGCCTCGTATTCGCCATGGTCGTACTCGGTGGTGTCACGCGCCTGACCGGCTCCGGTTTATCCATGGCCGAGTGGCGACCCATCATGGGTATATTGCCGCCGCTGAGTGAGATCGAATGGCAACGCGTCTTCGATGTGTATAAACAGACGCCGGAATTTCTGTTTGTAAATTCTGCCATGGATGTAAACGGCTTTAAGGGAATTTTTTGGCTCGAGTATCTGCACCGGGTACTGGGTCGACTACTCGGTTTTGCATTTTCATTGCCGCTGATTTACTTCGTCATTCGAAAGTACATTTCCTGGCGGCAATTGCCATGGTATTTGCTGATGCTGCTACTAGGTGGCGCACAAGGCGTAATCGGAAAAATTATGGTCGCAAGCGGACAGGTCGATGCACCGCATGTGAGTCCCTATCGATTGGTCGCCCATCTTTCAGCCGCTTTCCTCGTGTACG
>CAYWYT010000135.1:0-7034 GCA_964462665.1 uncultured Woeseiaceae bacterium
CGTGGCAAATATCGAATACGCGCTCGAGCTCCTCAAAGAGTTGAGGTTCGTCGTAGAAAGCGTCGCTTTGCCAGTCTAGGGCATGGCGAGTGGGAGCCTCCAGGCTCCCCTCGCGATTGCTGGACATCTTAGTCGTCTAAGCTGTCGAGAGCTTTCTGGAAACGATTGGCGTGTGAACGCTCCGCCTTGGCCAGAGTTTCAAACCAGTCAGCGATTTCATCGAATTCTTCTTCCCTGGCGGTCTTTGCCATGCCCGGGTACATATCGGTGTACTCGTGCGTCTCGCCAGCGATAGCAGCGGCCAGATTGTCAGCAGTAGGACCGATCGGCAGACCCGTCGCAGGATCACCGGTCTCTTCGAGGTACTCGAGGTGCCCGTGTGCGTGTCCGGTCTCGCCTTCCGCGGTGGAGCGGAATACAGCAGCTACATCGTTGTAACCTTCGACGTCAGCTTTGGCTGCAAAATACAGATAACGACGATTCGCCTGTGATTCGCCTGCAAATGCGTCTTTCAAATTTCCTTCGGTTTTGCTGTCCTTAAGTGACATTTTTTACCCTCTGCAAATGAGAATGGTGGTTTTCTAGACCCTGTCTAATCGGGGCGAAACCTTATCCGCGTGCACTAAAATTGTCAACTTCACGGATAGGCCAATAATTGCGTAAACTACGGCCATTATGACTATCAAGAAATCTGTAAATCTCGAAAAATCCATCGCCGACCTCGAAACACTGGTCGACGAATTGGAGTCTGGTGATCTTCCGCTCGAAAAAGCGATGAAGAAATTCGAAGCAGGCATCAAGCTAACCCGTCAATGTCAGGCTGCCCTCAAAGAAGCCGAACAAAAAGTCGAGGTTCTCGTGCAATCCGCTGGCGGTGAGGAAGCACTCCAGCCGTTCGACGTTGACGACTGATAACTGGACGGCTAGTCACCCATAAGCGTCATCAACGCGACAACGGTCGACTCAACGCCGGCACGAACTGATGGCTCCGGTGCGATCTTAAACAACGGCGAGTGATGGCTTGCCACCATCGGTCCACCGGCTTCCTCCGCATCAAGGTCTGCCTGTGGCGTGCCGCCGATACCCCAATAGACACTGGTAATCGCAGGGTCAACCGTGAAGTACGGAAAGTCTTCAGCGCCCATGCCTGACTGCGGTTCATCAAACAGCGCGTCTTCGCCCATTTCCCTGGCCCACGCCACCTTCAGGCGCCGCGCTAATGTTACGTCGTTGATCGTCGGCGGAACGCTCTCGTCCGAGATGATGACTTCCGGCAGCATGTCCTCTGGCAGCCCTGCCATACGTCCCACATTGATCGCGATGCGCTCGATGCCCCGTAGCAAAATCTCGCGCGTTTCCATGTTTGTATTGCGAACCGTGAGCTGCAGATGTGCGCGGTCCGAGATGATGTTGTGTTTGGTCCCCGAATGAAAAGAACCAACAGTCACAACACCGGGCGCATGCGGAGAGAGTTCCCGCGAAACCAGCGTCTGTAAAGCGACGACAATCTGGCTGCCAATAACGATCGGGTCTTTGCCGCGGTGCGGGCTCGCACCGTGTGCCCCGATGCCGTGCACAATGATGTCAACCGTATCGGCGCCTGCATAGGCAGGGCCTTCGGGCGCATCAATCTTGCCCGCAGGGCTTCCAGCCCCTACATGAAACGCGAGAGCATATTCAGGTGTGCCAAAACGTTCCCAAATGTTGTCCTCGCGCATCGCGCGAGCACCGATGACGCGTTCTTCGGCAGGCTGCACCACCAGCATTAGCGTGCCGCTCCAATCGTTCTTGCGCGCCACCATCTGTCGCGCCGTGCCGACCAGACTGGTGATATGAACGTCGTGGCCGCAGGCATGCATGACCGGAACCACGCTGCCTGTTATTGGATCTTCCTGCATCGCCACGGATGAGTTCGGCAAGCCCGACTTTTCTTCAACGGGCAAGCCATCCATGTCTGCCCGCATCATTACCAAAGGTCCGCTGCCATTCTCGAGCATCGCAACCAGCCCGGTACCACCGACGCCTTCCGTTACTGTGAATCCGGCGGCACGTAACTCCGCAGCCATACGTTTCGCGGTCTCGAATTCGACCAGGGATAATTCCGGGTTGCGATGAAAGTGATCCCAAAGATCTGCCAGGTACTCGTCATAGTCTTGCTTGACGCTGTCAGCGAGTTCATCCGCCGACGCAGGCGATATACAGATAAGCAATACGCTGAGCAGCGCGATGAATCGAGTTTGCATGAATTGCCCCAACTTCTTCGAATGAGAAAAGAGCGATTGTAACCTAGGTCGCGCCTTGCAGCCGTTTGATCAGCGAGCGCAGGAAAACCTTGTTAAAGCGTAGCTGACACGAAGATGAGACTTGCTCCATCAAGGTCGAGCTAACGCGCAGAATGGTAACCGCGCCATCGGCCTTAATTGACGCCTGGCGTTTTGCGCCACGCACATAACTGGTTTCACCGAAACAGTCGCCGTTGGCCAATGTGCCAATTTTAATTCCGTTGGCCTGAACAATTACGCTACCGGTTACGATGATGTAGAAACGATCATCGATCTCACCTTCGCGAACAATATCTTCGTCGTCCTTATAATCGTGCCAATCCGATGCTCGCAACACCTCCCAGATTTCAGCGTGCGAAAACTCGTGAAAGAAGGTCAAGCTGCGCAGGACATCAAAGTGTTCCTGATTATCAAGGCTGTCGTATTTTTGGCGCAGATCTTTGTAAACCCGCGTTAGTTCAGCGGCCATAGATGCGCCACTGGCGATACGCTTGTCCGGCTCCTTGAGCATCGTGGTTGCGACAACGTTCTCCAGTTCTTCCGGAAGGTCATCACGATAGGTATGGATCGGTGGCGGTGTTGCGTAAACGATTTGATGCAACAACTTGGAAAGATTGTCCGCGCGGAACGGTCGGAAACCGGTTAGCAATTCATACATCACGGCGCCAAGCGAATACAGGTCCGATCGATTGGTAAGTTCTTCCGATTGCACCTGCTCTGGTGACATGTAGCTCGGTGAACCCGCGATACCTTCGATACGAGACACTTCGGAGTCATTAACAATCGCGATGCCGAAGTCGATGATGCGAACATCGTTGTCGATCGTCAGCATGACATTTGATGGTTTGATATCGCGGTGAATCACCCCGCGTCCGTGTGCATAGTGCAACGCTTTCGCACATTTGTAGATGATCTCAACAACATCATCGACACGTAAAAGATTGTCGGGTCGGCAATACGCAGCGAGCGTGCGTGCACCCTGAATGTGTTCTGTTACTACGTAGTACTTGCCGTCTTCCTCGCCCGCGTCAAAGATAGGCATGATGTTCGGATGCTGCAACATACCGACCATGTGGGCTTCATTGAAGAACATCTTACGTGCGACTTTGGCGCGGTCAGCATCGGTGTCTTCCTCGATGTTGTAGACCTTGATGGCCACGTCGCGACGGTAGTACGGATCGTGAGAGAGATAGACGTCGCCGGTACTGCCGCGGCCAATTTTATTGATAATGACGTACTTACCAATTTTTGCTGGCACTTTCTTTACGCTTCCAAGTTCTGTAACCGAGCTTGCCATTTCGTCTCACGTGTCAGGTCATTAGCCACCCATATAAAGCCAGTAAAATCACGGCATACAGAGCAGCAACGAGGTCATCCAGCATAATTCCCAGACCCCCGCGGATACTGTGATCCAGGTCGCGAATCGGCCACGGTTTAACAATATCGAAGAACCGAAACAGTCCGAAAGCCAGTATCCATGCGGTTATCGTCGTCGGGGCGAACAGCAGCACGATATACATGGCCGCTATCTCATCCCAGACGATGCCACCTGGGTCGTGTTGCCCGATGCGGCGCGAACTGTTGTCACATATCCAGATCCCGGCAAGGACCATGACCACCGCGAGCCCTATCTGCACATTCAGGCCCAGATCCAGCGTCAGCCACGCGATGACGATGCCGAGCAAGGTGCCGACCGTTCCTGGCGCCACGGGCGACAAGCCGAGACCCAGTCCAAACGCAAGCAGGTGCACCGGGTCTGTGAGTACGGTTCGCGCAGCTATTTTTGTCGTATCAGTCATTGAAAATGAAGGTAACCGCTGTCTGCATACGGCACAAGCGCGCCGTCCAGACGACAGGTCAACTGGGCACCTGCGACAACGGTACCGATGCGTGTGACACGAGTGTCGGTGACCGGCAATGCGCTGTCGGGCCCGACCGTGAAGCAAAGCTCGTAGTCGTCACCGCCGGCTAACGCGAAGCGACGTTGCGTCTCGACGTCGAACGATTCGCGCAGTTCAAGCGACAGCGGCAAAGCCTCAATATCCAGAACGCCGCCAACGTTGCTGGCCGCCAGCATCTTGCCGAGATCGGCGAACAGTCCATCCGATACGTCAATCGCGGCTGAAGCCGCTCCTACAAGGGCCCGCCCGAAATCGACGCGGGCGTTCGGGCGTAAGAATCGAGCCGACAAGTATGGGTGTGACTCGCCGGACGAAATTAATTCCAGACCGGCAGCCGCGTCGCCTACTGTTCCTGTGACATAAATATGATCGCCAGGTTGAGCCCCCGACCGTTTGATAGCCTTACCGGCATCAATGTCAGCAATTATCTGCACACTGACGACCAGCGTTTTTCCTGTCGTCGTATCGCCACCGACCAAAGCGAGATCAAATTCTCCGGCCGCCGCATGCAAACCTTCCGCGAAACGCGCAATCCAGGTTTCCTCTGCCACCGGCAATGTCAGCGCCAACGTCATCCAGCGAGGTCGCCCGCCCATCGCGGCAACGTCGGACAGATTGACAGCGACAACGCGATAACCAATATCGAAAGGATCTGTCGCGTCCGGAAAGTGAATTCCCTCGACTAGAGTGTCCATTACTGCAATGAGTTCTTTGCCGGGGTCCGGCTGTAAAACGGCGCCATCGTCGCCTATGCCGGTGCTGACTCCGGCCACTTCGCCACCGCGGACGAAGTGCTTCTGGATAAGCTCAAACTCATCCACTGCCTAGTGCTTGTACTTCGGCACTACGCAAAGTCTGCGCAGCAAGATCAAGACATGCATTGATGTACTTGTGGCCGTCAAGTGCGCCAAAGCGCTTTGCGAGATTCACGCCCTCGTTGATAACAACGCGAAACGGAACATCGGGTCGGGTTTGCAACTCGAAGACGCCAATCAGCATGACCCCCATTTCTACAGGATCCAGTTGTTCGAGTGGGCGGTCGATGAGAGGCTCGATTGATTTTTCGAGCTCTTCTTGAGTCGCACAAATTGCTACAAGGGCTTCATCAAAAAATTCCTGATCGACACGTTTGTAAGCAGTTTGCTCGCGGAATTGCAGCAACAGCTCAGCACCGTCATGTCCTGCAATTTGCTTCTGATACAAAGCCTGTAGCAGAAGTTCGCGTGCCCGGGTTCGAGCGCCAGTTGAAGCAGCCTTAGTCATGGTGAGTTCCCAGCGGCGACGCTAGTCGATACGCCGTAGCAGGTTGACCATCTCGATGACGGCAAGCGCGGCTTCTTCGCCCTTGTTCCCCGCTTTCGTTCCGGCACGTTCTACGGCTTGCTCTATCGTGTCTACGGTCAGGACACCGAAGCCGACCGGAACAGCATGTTTCTGCGAGACTGCTGCAATGCCCTTGATGCATTCACCGGCGACATAATCGAAGTGTGGCGTGCCGCCGCGAATGACCGCGCCAAGCGCGATGATGCCGTCGCAGCGGCGAGTGGCAGCCAACTTGTCGACCGCCAGAGGCATTTCAAATGCACCCGGAACACGGATGACTTCGATATCGGCATCAACAGCACCGTGCTGGTGCAGGCAACGTACAGCAGCGCCAAGCAGAGACGCCACGATGAAATCGTTGAACCGCGACGCGACGATGCCAAAATGCGCATCTCGAACCACCAGGTCCCCTTCCGTTACCTTAATCTTGTCCATCAGTCCTCGACGTACTCGGTGATCTCAAGATCGAACCCAGAGATCGCTTGCATTTGCTTGGGTGCTGATAATACACGGATTTTCGACAATCCGAGATCGCGTAGTATTTGTGCGCCAACGCCATAAGTACGAATAACAGCGTCGCCATCACGACGATCCGTAAGCTCGTCCGTGCTTTCACTCAATCCCTCTACGGCATCCATGAAATCTCTCGAGGTTTCCTGTTCGCGCAGCACTACAATCACGCCGACCTTTTCTTTGGCGATACGTTCGATAGCGGACTCCAGCGGCCAGCCGAGCGAACGACTCTGCACGCCGATTACGTCGCCTAATGTGTCCTGCAAATGTACGCGCACCAGCGGATTATCTTCGCTCTCAAGGTCGCCTTTAATAAGAGCTATATGCACAGCACGATTCACGCGGTCGTCGTAACACACCATTTTGAACTCGCCGTGGTCGTTACTTATCAGTTGTTCTGCAATGCGTTCGACATTGCGTTCCTTCTCCAGCCGATATCGAATCAGATCGGCGATGGTGCCAATGCGGATATCATGATCGCGCGCAAACGTTTCCAAATCCGGGCGGCGCGCCATGCTGCCGTCCTCATTCAGAATCTCGACAATAACCGCTGCCGATTCCAGTCCGGCTAAACGTGCAAGATCGCAGCCTGCCTCGGTATGGCCGGCACGCGTGAGCACGCCACCAGGTTGCGCCATCACCGGAAAAATGTGCCCAGGCTGACTTAGGTCTTCGGGTTTGGCCCCGGGCGCTACAGCGACCTGCACTGTGCGCGCGCGGTCATGCGCGGAAATGCCGGTCGTAATACCTTCCGCCGCCTCGATCGACAACGTGAAGTTCGTCCCATGGTGTTGATCGGTTTCGCTGACCATCAGTGGCAGTCGAAGCTGGGCACAACGTTCGCGCGACAATGTCAGACAAATCAGACCGCGGCCGTAAGTCGCCATGTAGTTAATGTCTTCAGGGCGCACTTTCTCCGCGGCCATTAACAAATCGCCTTCGTTCTCGCGATCTTCATCATCGACCATGATGACCATCTTGCCGGCACGAATGTCGGCAATAATGTCTTCAATAT
>CAYWYT010000136.1:0-6998 GCA_964462665.1 uncultured Woeseiaceae bacterium
AGAGAAATGGCCGGGGGCACCAAAGCCGCCGCCAGACATTCCATGGTGGTCACCCCGATCGCTCCGGTCACCCCGATCACCTTTAGAGCGATCACCTGATTCTGCGAGAACTGCGGTTCCCACTGTACCCGCGATCAAAACAAGCATAATCGCTGCAATTCGATTTTTCATTAGCCTTCTCCTTTAGAAACGTTACCCGCTAGGGCGAGGTAATCAGCATAGGGCTTTGTTTCTCAGGTTCTGTGTAGGTACTGACAAGTACTGCAAAGATTTGTCAGGTCGGGCCATAAATCGTTGAATGCCGCTCGTCGATGCTCCACGATGTACACACGATGACGGCCGACATTCTCATTATTGATGACGATCAGGAACTTGGCGAAATGCTGAGCGAGTTCCTTGCGCCTGATCATCTCAGGCTCACAGCCAGTCACACCGGCGAAGACGGCTTGCAGACTTTGGCGGCTAACAATTTTGACCTCTTGATTCTCGATATCATGCTGCCCGGCATAAGCGGCCTGGATGTATTGAAGAAGCTCCGTCAGAAGAGTGACATACCGGTAATCATGCTGACCGCAAGAGGCGAAGATATTGATCGCATTCTGGGGCTGGAGTTCGGAGCAGATGACTACATCGCCAAACCCTTTAATCCACGTGAATTGGTCGCGAGAATAAAAGCCATATTGCGACGCATGCAACCGTCTGCCAGCGATACGCACCGACAAGTTGTCGGCGCGCTGGAACTCGATACCCGTACCCGCAGCGTCACGGCGAATGGAGAATCAATTCGGCTGACAGGCACGGAGTTTGAGATTCTTCGCTGTATCCTCGACACCCAGGGAGGGGTTGTTAGCAGGGAGGTGTTAAGCGAACAGGCCCTCGGACGCCGACTGCTGCCGTACGATCGCAGCATCGATACGCACATCAGCAATCTGCGCGGCAAGCTGGAGCGTGCAGGACTCACTGACCCGGCCATCGTTAGTCAGCGCGGTGTTGGCTATCGTCTGGTACCACAGGAATAACGGTCATGCGTAGCTTACTGGCCCGTATCTTCTTCGCCTTCTGGTTAATTATCGCGATTACGATTGGTAGCGCAGCAATTATTGGCTACTCCTACTCCCAGATAATGCGCGAGGCGTTCGAGAGTTTCGAAGCCAGCGACCTGATGTTGGAAGCGAGCTCCAATTTGCAGAGTGGTGGACGTAAGGGTTTGGAGCGCTGGCTACGTAATTTACCCGGCAGTACCAAAATCGAAGTATTTGTCATCGATGGTAAAGGCCAGGAATTACTCGGCCGCAGAGTGCCTTATTCGATTGAGATTGCGATGCGGCGTTTCGGTAGTCACCGCAATCGATCGGAAGAATCTCCACCGGACTCGAACAGATTACGTCCCGCTCGACCACTGACGCGATTGATCGGGCCGGATGATCGTGTCTATACATTCTTTGTCACGCCGAAAAGGGGCCGTGGCGGTGACTGGCTCAATGAACATACCTGGGCCTATCTTCTCGTTCTTGCCTTGCTTGTCAGTGGTGGTGTTTCCTACCTCCTTGCCCGAGCGATCTCGAGGCCGATCAGCCGTTTTCGAGAAGCGGCTTTAGAAATAGCGACAGGCAACTTCGATACACGCGTGACGGAGTCCGTCGGTGCTCGCAAAGATGAAATCGGTCATCTCGCACGCGATTTCGACCGCATGGCGGACGAACTACAACGTGCCTGGCACCAGCGGACAGAGCTGACAAGAAACGTATCGCATGAATTGCGCTCGCCACTCGCACGACTACGTGTCGCGCTCGAGTTGGCACGCCGCGAGGCAGGCGATTTGCCTGAATTTGCAAGAATCGACAAAGAGGCGGAACGACTTGACGAACTCATCGGCCAGATTCTGGACTACGCCAAGATGGACGCGGGAACTGGAGAGGAGCCGTCCCGAATTAAACTGCATGACCTTGTTGATCAGGTCGTTGACGATGTCCAGTACGAGTGCCGCTCAGCTGGTATTGAAGGCGTCACCGTAGAGCTATCGTCTGAGGGGTCGCCCAGTATTAATGGTTTCGCAATTGCGTTGAGTAGCGCGATTGAAAATGTTCTTCGCAATGCCGTTCACCACAGTCCTGCGAATCGTCCGGTATCGGTTACTTTGAGTGAAAGATCGTCGCATGCGGTAATAGAGATCAGTGACCAGGGAAGCGGCGTCGATGAGACGGAACTTGATAGTCTGTTTGAGCCATTTTTCCGCTCAAACGCTGCGCTCAACGATGGTCGAAAGAATGGGACAGGACTCGGCCTGGCTATCGCCTGGCGCGCCGTGAAGAAAAATGGCGGCACGATAAGCGCGAGTAATATCGCCGATGGTGGGTTGCGGGTGACGATCGAGCTGCCGCTTCTGGTTGTAGATTCCGCTTCTTGATAGACTCAGGCGAAGCAAAGCGGAGAATAATAATGAAGAATCGTTCACACACCGCCATTCTGTTGAGCGCTGCAATTCTGGCTCTTTCCAGCTCAAACCTGTTCGCTCAGGATTCTGAACCGACACTCACCAAGATTGAACGTACCGGCGAGTTTTTGGTCGGCTATCGCGCTGATTCAAGTCCTTTGTCGTACGAGAATGGAGACGGCGAGCCGTCTGGATACTCGGTAGATCTCTGTCGACGAGTTGCCGCCAGCATCAAGTCTCTTTTCCCTGATAGAAAGATCGAAACAAAGTTTATACGCATTCACTCAGACGACCGCTTAACGGCGGTCGTTAGCGGCAAAATCGACATCGAGTGTGGATCTACGACTATTACGTTGTCACGCCAGGAACAGGTCGATTTCTCGCTGCCAACATTCGTAACCGGTGGCAGCATATTGTCGCTGACTGCGTCGGGCATTCAGGATGTTTCGAACTTGTCCGGTAAAAAGGTAGGTGTCACGAAAGGCACGACCACGGTCCATCAGCTGCAAACCCATTTAGATGAAAAACTGATTGATGCAGAAATCGTTTTGATCGAGGACCGCAACGTTGGCATGAACCTCTTGAACGCAGGCGAGATAGACGCACTCGCATCGGACCAGATCGTACTGATTGGCCAGCTTATCGAGGCGCGGATTCCCAGTAAGTACTCAATCATCAGCGAAATCTATTCTTACGAGCCGTACGGGTTTGTTGTGCGCAGGAACGATGCCGATTTTCGACTTGCGGTGAACAGGGCACTCGCGCAGATCTATCGTAGTGGCGAGCATGCAGAAATTTTCTACAAGTGGATTGGTCGCATCGGTATCAGCGTGCCGCCGATTCTCGCCGCCATGTACCAGTTGAGTGCTATTCCGGAGTAAAGGGTTAGCAAGCAATACCCTTGGTACGATTCTCTATGGCTGTCCGTATATCTGACGGCCAGAGAATTTATTGCAAAAAGTCATCCGCAAAAATTGCAAGAGTTCGTCAGCGCTTTCGATGTTTTTCGTACGCGTCCCGACTTCGAGGTCAAGCATCTGCCGCGGTTGTTCGATGATGAGATCATTGCCGAACTCAAGAACATCATCAACAAGCTGGAGTTCGGGGATAAAACGATTGGTGAGTTGAGGAGTTTTGGTCGCTTTGTCGAGTGGAATTTGCCGTATGTCACTGACTTGCAGAAACAGATAACCGATCTTGTTGGTGAGCATGTTGGTGAGCCAGTAGAACCTTGTTATAACTTCCTGAGTCTTTATAAAGAGCTTGGCGTTTGTAAGGTTCACATGGACGCACCGTTCGCGAAATGGACAGTCGACTTGTGCATTGAGCAGTCTGCTACCTGGCCAATTTATTTCAGTAATATCGTGCCGTGGCCGGAGAACTGGAAGGACCCCGGTGCGGGCTGGGAAGATGAGATCAAGAACGACCCCGCTAATAAATTTGCAGCATTCGAAATGCAAGCAGGCGAGGCGATTATTTTTTCAGGCAGTAGTCAATGGCACTACAGAAACGCTATCGAGAGAGCGCAAGACACGAATTTTTGCCACTTGCTGTTCTTTCATTTCATTCCGGCGGGAACAAGTGCACTGACCAAGCCCGCTAACTGGAAGGACATATTCGATATTCCAGATCTGGCTGGGTTAAAAAATCTCTCTGCGGATTCAAATTACAATTTCAGCTAGATACGTGGCTGAAATAAAACCCGGATCGAATTTAATCTGCGATCAATGCGGCGAAGTTCCTGTCATCTCGTAGCGCATCCAGGTCGCCGTCTTTCGCTGCCTGATCTTTGAGCTTCGGATTCAGGTCAACAGCAGTTTGTAGCGCTTCGAGCGCACCGTCCTTGTTGTCGTTCGCCAAACGAATCACTGCGAGGTCGTAGTGCACTTCGGCCACGTCGGGTGCCAGCTTTGCTGTTCTTTCCATCGGCTCTGTCGCCGCCGCATAGTCTTTTTCTACAAACGCGGTCCACGCTTCGTTCCAGGAATAGTTCATGTTTGCGTAGACGAGGAGGCGACCGAGTTCCTTGAAAGGCTCGGCATGATCATCAACTCGAATATCGATAGCACGGTCGTTCTTGCCGCCGTAACCGGTGCCTGGTTTGCGAACCATGAGCGACGCCGACTGTTTGCCACGCGAGTCGCCGCCTTTCTCGTTGCCCGCGATCATCGCTGCATACATTCGATCGGCGAGCGTGCCGGTCGTATTTAGAAAGGCATCTTCCATCGCTATAACGACGTCCTCGCCGGTCAAAATATTGCCTTGTACCGCATAGTTGGGACCGGCCCGTCCCCCGGCCCAGTCCAGTGCCTCAGGCCCGGTATAGGTTGCCGACATACCGTCCGCAGAGACAATGCCGAATTGTCGGCCGTTGGCCTCGGGCTCATCGCGCATAAGGATAGTAACGATCTCAGCGGGTGTTGCTCCGCTTGCCAGTAGCGCCAGTCCGCGCGGACCGAAACTCACTTCTGCAGTGGCTTGCGTGGCAACCGCGCCAACAGCGCCTTCGGCATACGGCACGACACTACCCACAGAGAAAAAACGTGAGGCAACGGCAATACCGACTTCACCGGCGTCGGGGTCGGACGCAACAATAGAGAAGGTCGCGACGACCGGTTCGGCGTTGACCGGAGCTGCCGATAACAGCGTGAAAACTAGTGCAAGACAGATTCGCAAATACAATTGATTGCTCCCATGCTGGTTTCTGCAAAACAGACTACACTATTGAGCAGTCGTCCATTATTGAGAGATCCGGAAATGAATTATTTTAGGCTCGTGCTGTGTGCAACATTGCTGATGGGAGCAACCGTAATTGCGGATGAAGCAGATGTCGTCAGTCCAGTCAAAATAGACGCCGCGAAGATTGCGGGCGTCGGGCTGCCTGAGGAGGAACTGTGGATGCCTCCCGAAGATGTGCTGGAGGGCACGCATCGACCACGTGGTGAACTCGTCTATGTCGGCGAGCAGATCATTGTTGAAATTTACGAAGACGAGCCCGGCGTGTATCGGTTTGCCGATCCGTTCGTATACGACGAGTATGTTGATATCCAGAGCGGCAAACTAATCCTGACCGGAGCAGATGGCGTGGCGCACGAATATGTTGCCGGCGACAAGCTGGTGGTGCCGAAAGGCTGGTCCGGCATCTGGGAAATGGTCGGTAATTATCGTGAATTGATCGTGGTTGATCGTGAAGCGTACGAACTAGAGTACGGTTCGCTGGAATAGCGAAAGCTCGCTAGAAAAACACCAGGCAGCGTGTCTCGATGCTCTCTCGAGGGGGGGCATCGGGCGGCGCGCCTGGATCCGGAAACGATGAGTGAATCGTGAAGCGAGTGCGACCGTCCGTTTCCGAGTCAAACGTCTTGAACAGCAAAGCTTCGTCCATCTGCATCCGAGGGAAGTAATACCAAAGTTGTTCGGCATTGGGCAACGAGACCTGCAGCTCACCGATGCGTTCCTCAGCGCGGCGTTCGACCGATACCAGATCGTCGGGCCCTACGCTGGTCGCATCACATAGCACGAGCGGATGATCGAGAATCGTCCCTGCAATCGAGCGCCAAACATTGATAATCGCAAAGCGCCGTTGCATAAGATGATCCGCTTCATCAGGGAAGAGGTCACGCAGTCGCTTCGCGCCGGAGCGAGCAGTGTAATCGTTGTGCACGATTTCGGCCGGCTCGCGAATACTCTTGGCCTGTTGTTGCCGCAATGAAGACGTGCGACGAGTGTCATCGAAAATCTCAACGCGATTCGCGCCGGTAGTCTTGATCAACAGTGCTTTGATTTCATCGTGGTAGGTAGACTCAAGCTGAGCGTCGTCATAAAAATCATCCACTGCGGTCTTCTGAGACACGAGACGAAAGCCCTCAGCATCCAAACTGGAGGAGGGCAATTCACTGCGAGCATCGTGAACGTTTACCTCCTGCATGATGAAGTTACCAACATGATCGGTCGCATCGCCGCCGCCCTTCGAAGGGATGTAGACCAAGGGCTCATTCAGATTGGCGAGAAACTTAAGTTTTGTCTTGAAAGGTGCGGTTGGCATGTTGGAATTGTACGGCAACTAATCGTGTATTCTAAGCGCCATGATTTGTCCGAAATGTAAAAGCGACATGGAAACCGTTGCATACGAAGGCGTCGAGGTCGATCGCTGCAAGGGCTGCAAAGGTATTTGGTTTGATGTCGGGGAAAGCGAGTGGCTGTTCGGCGAAGACGCTGCGGCCGCGATTGATACGGGCGATCCGTCGGTAGGGGAGCAGACGAATCAAATTGACCGCTACCGATGCCCGCGCTGCGACGGCGGCATGATGCGCAGGACTGATCCCAAGCAAAAGAAGATTCAGTACGAGGAATGCACCTCCTGCAGAGGCTCGTTCTTCGATGCCGGAGAATTCACGGACCTGGTCAGGGACGCGATTTCAGATCTATTGGAGCGCCGGGATACACATTAAGTCTTCCGCGATAACGAACGGCCCCTTGTAAGTCGAACGCAGATGTTTGAGCTTGTCATCGAAGCTCGGCAGGTCACCTTCCCTGGTTAGCGGCGGTACTCGCATCAGGTGAC
>CAYWYT010000137.1:0-6964 GCA_964462665.1 uncultured Woeseiaceae bacterium
TTGCATCACGCAGTGCGCCATTTTCGGCGAGCTGGTCCAACGTCAGGAAGGCAGACTTACGATACAACGCGCTCATTTCTGCATCGGCAACGATTGCATTGTGTGCCGCCCCGCTCCCTGAGGACATTGGCTGCATTCGAGAAATAGATGCATTCAGGGAATCGAGTGTTTGAATCCGCATGCGTCCGGAATTCGCGATCAACTCCCATTGCAGTTCCTGATCTTTTTCGAGCACCGCTGCAGCCGCCGCGGCCGTTACCATCTGGTGCGGCTCTTGAACGCTATCGCCGCGTGCAGATGACTTAAGGGCTTCCAGAACTCGAAAGTGCATTTCTGCAGCGGCCTTGCGAGTAAATGTTATTGCCAATACTTCTTCCGGGTTGTCGACTATCGCCAGAAGTTTCAGATAGCGTTGAATCAGTAATTCGGTTTTGCCAGATCCTGCTGGTGCCTGGACAATAAAGGAACGCTCTACGTCTAGCGCCGCGATGCGCGCATCCTCATCGTCACGTAGAAACTGCTTATCAGCGTTCATGCGTAAGCTCTCTGAAGCGACTAAGGAGGCTCAGCGGTCGCGCCTGCTGCGCGCTTTGCAGTGCGCTTATACGCACATCCCCAGACGCAATTTCCTGCGCAGCATTCCCGACCTGGTGTTTCCAATTCGCCAGTGAGCTGTCCCAATCCAGTTTTGCTGACAAGTCGCGGCCAGCTGCATCCAATGCTATGTCGCGGCTATCAATATTGAACAGGCCAATGCTAGACACGCTCTCGCCGAGAGCGCACGCATACACTACCAGCTGCATGTCCTTTGGATTCTGGTCACGGTCGAGCAGACGCTTTGGCACGCCGGTCTTGTAGTCAATAATGACACGCCCTTGGTTAGCATCCTGATCGATTCTGTCGACTCGCAAGCGCATCACTAGTCCAGCAAGCGTGAGGTCGAAATCCTGTTCAACACTACTAATGCAAAAGTCATCGCGCTCACAATCCACGCAGATGACGCCCCGCAATAGATGCTTGACGCGAACCTTTTCCAGGCGCAGTAATTGTTGCAGCATCACATCTGCATGTTGCTCATGACGGCGAAACGTTGCTTGCACTGCCCTGTCCGTGCGTGCTTCGATTTCCGGCTCATCCCATTGGCGGATCTGATCTCTGTCAGGGCAGTCCGAATACAATCGTTGCAATGCGTTGTGGATAAGACTGCCGCGTAAGCTCGGTGGCAGTCCGGCCTGCATCGGCCACAGGCCGCGTACGCCGAGACGCCCGCTGACGAAAGCGGCGAACGGCTCTACGAATTGCCGTTGAATCGTGGCAGCTCCTCCGGAAAGTTTTTCTCCGGGCTGAATCGCGGGAACGGGATCTGAGAGCTGCTCCCGAATTGATGCAGACCCGACATGCAGTGCTGCATTCCAGCCCGGGTCTGAACAATCGATCTCTGAGGAGATCGGGAATGAGGCGAGTAACTCACTCGCCGATTGCTGCGCGTCACCCTGCGTTTCCGGGTAGCTAAAAACGATTCGCGATGAACTTGCAACAAGACGCCCGATTACTCGGTTGGCGTACTCCAGTGTATCTGCCGGCGTCGAGTCCGGCATGCGACGGTCGCGTTGCAAATCTCTTGATACGAGCGTCAATGAGCGGCTCGCTGGTGGCCAGTTGCCGCTAGTCATTCCAGTGACCCATAGCCGCTCAAACTCCAGACCCGCAGCCTCCAGGGGCCCCATGACGTTGACCGCGGCATTACCTCCTTCGGGCTGAAAAATGGTCTCTGCAGCGATTGTGCCGATTCGTCCTAGCGCTTCTGCCGCCGTCATCGTTTCCGAGATAATTGCCAAACGAGCGACTTCATTGAGCAGTTCTCGCCAGCGGTTTATTGTTTGGAACTCAGCGCTCGAAAGCGATTCGGTGCCAGGCCATCCCATGTCATGCAGGACTTCGCTGAACAATGAGACCCACTTCTCTGGTGACTGGCGTTGTGGCAGATCTTTACGCCAACTGGCCAGCTTGCGAACGACACCCCACTCGTCATTGGCAATGTCCTGATCTGTACGGCTATCAAACAGTGTGAGCAACTGTTGCTGCGACCAGCTTTGTTCGGGCATGTCCCTTATTCTTAGCTCGATCCGCGTGCGTGCATCACTGGTGGGCGCAGCAAAAACTGATGACCTTAATAGTAAACTGATGTCGCGCGTCGTCAAATCATGATGTAACCAACTGAGCGCCAACAGAGCGACAGAAATCGCTGGATTCTCCGTCAGCTTTTTGCCGTAGGAGATATTGATGACGGAATTTTGTGCCGCCCCCGCGTTCTGCCAGCCCGGGATCAAGCCCTCTTTGATTAAGCGCAAACTGCGCGGCGCGTCTTGCTCCAGGTGCGTAACAACGATAGCTAAGCGGGCGTCTGGCGTTTGCGTCAGTTCGCGTCGCGCCCACGCCCCTGCAGCGCGCAGCTCAGCATCACTGTTCTCGGGCCCACATAGCGAGAGCTGTACTGCTGTCGTAGCGCGCACACCCTCCGTAAGCTGCTCAATTTTACCGCCCACTTCGGCGTATGCATCGAGCAACGCCTGCAGCAACGGCGACACTCGGTCAAAACCGGCGAGCGTCAGTTTTTTCGGGATGGCGACGCTCTTGCTGCTGATCAATTGGATGGCGACATTTGTCATGCCTGCCTCGTCGACCCAGTTTTCTCGTTCGAGGATTGACTGATAGCTGTTTGCTGCAACCGCAAACAGTCGCTGATCTCGATTGCGAGCATGCTTCTGACAGTCCGCGATGGATACCCGCCACTCTTGTAAACGACTCCAGGCATCCCGCGATTGACGAGCGAGCATTCCGATGTTCAGCAATGGGTCGCTAATCTCCCGTCGCAAACAACGTTCCCACAAGATCCTGCTTTGGTGTGACGTAATGACGGTTGGCAGAGAGTTTTGATCGCCATGCGTGCCGACCAACGCAGTGGTCCAGTCTGTCCATGCCTGGACTACAGGGGTTGGCCAAACGGTATCGCCCGCCAATACACGCTGCGTTGCATACTCCTTGCGCAGCACCCGCGCGAGTCTCCGACTGCCAGTGATTACCTGGGATGAATCGCCTAACGCAGTATCCAACCAGTCATACATACGTCAGGCAGCTTGCTCGAGTAGAGCCTCGATGCGATCAAATACGGTGTTGATGGTCTCGGGGTTCGGCAATGTGGTGATACGGAAATGATCCGAATAGGGAGTGTTGAAGCTACTGCCAGGCGCAACCAGGACATGTTGTTCTTCCAGCAGTTTTTGAGCGAAGGCCCTGTCATCCAGTTTCTCGGCAAAGCGTTCATCAAGACGAATGAACGCGTACATCGCCCCCATAGGTGAAGTCATACTCAGATACGGACTATTAGACACTCTATCTATCACCGCTTGTCTTGATCGATACAGGCGACCGCCCGGCTGCACGAGTTTGTCGATGCTCTGAAAACCGCCGAGCGCGGTTTGTACGGACCATTGGCCAGGAACATTGCTGCACAAGCGCAGCGCTGCAAGTAGTTCCATGCCGTGAATAAAGTCTTCAGCTCGATCGAGATCACCGCTGAACACACACCAGCCGACGCGATATCCACAAGCTCGATAGACTTTTGAAAGCCCTGAGTAAGTCAGGCAGGTCGTGTTCTTAACCAGAGTAGCCAGCGGCACGAATTCAGCGTCGTCGTAAACCATACGATCGTAAATTTCATCAGCGAGAACCACGATACCGTGCTTTTCAGCGATTGCCGCAAGCTCGCTCAAGGTCGCCCTGTCATAAACCGCACCACTCGGATTATTCGGGTTTATCACGACTATGGCCTTTGTTTTCGGCCCGATCATCGCTTCGATTTCGCTAACCGAAGGCGCAAACCCTCGGTCGGCCGCACAATCGTAGTAGCGTACGATTCCGCCATTCAAGGTCACTGCCGCGGACCACAATGGATAGTCGGGGCTGGGAATCAACACCTCGTCGCCGCGGTTCAGGAGAGCGCGCAAAGAAAGATCGATCAATTCGCTAACGCCGTTGCCAATAAACACTTCTTCCGCACTGACGCCATCTATGCCGCGATCCTGTTGCTGCATCACAACGGCTTCACGCGCTGGAAAGATACCCTTCTGGTGGCAATAGGGCTCTGCCTGGCCAAGGTTTTCGATCATCGCCAGGCGCATGGTTTCCGGCGTGCGAAACCCGAATAGTCCGGGATTGCCGATATTGAGCGAGATTATCTCGTAACCGCGTTTTTCCAGTTCTTGAGCGTGGCTCGCCAGCTGGCCACGAATTTCGTACTTGACGTCGCGCAGAGAGGCACTTGCTTCGATTGGCTTGGGCATCGATCTCGTTTCAGGAATTGAAGTGTGAGCTTCGATTGTCGAGTGCGAAGGCATTAATCGCAAGGAGCAAAATAAAACCCGGTCAACCTTTCGGTTGACCGGGTGGGTCCGCACGGAGATTGCGGATTGCGTGACTGGGTCGAACTACCGGGAACCGGTTGCAACCTAGTCCAGCTCTTCTACCGCGGCACCCTCTACAGTTTCAGGCTGCCTGGTTTGTTCGAGATTCGGTTCAATCTTGCCGAATCGGATCAGTAAATCTTCTTCACTTTCTGGCGAAAGCCGCCGAATGGAACTAATGCGTATCTTGTCCATGCTAAATCCATCGTCGACCAGGATCTCGCTAAACTTCTCGCAAATGCGACCGGTCTGTGACTGAAACCCGATGGCGCTGCTGGAACGTAATCCATGCGCTTGCCTGCTGAGCTCTACATGAAACTTTCGGCTCACGCCCTCAGTGACGATCAAGTTTGCGTTGTCCAATATTGTGTAGTCTCGGATAGAGCCCTGCGAGATGCAATCCGAGCGGGCCGATTCCACCGCCATTGGGTCCTCCAGTTCGCCCTGATCGGTGCTCGCACATGCCACTAAACAACATGAACTTATAAATATAAGTAACTGTTTAATAGTCATAAAATGATCTCTCATCTTTAATATCTCTGGTTACTCTTTGCACATTGAGAACAGCCTCAGCTAAATCAATTCGACCGTTAAATCCGACATTAAGTTCAGGGAGCTTCCGCTAACCGAGATCCTCAATTCTACCCTTTTGGGGCCTCTGTATGCCCCTACACAGCGGCCTGTAGGCCCAATTTGGCCGGATTGCTAGTATTTGTACTTATTCACGTCGAAAACGTTGTCAGAGACGACAGACAGTCTTGTACGCGCTCGACTCCTCATAGACAATAGCGGTCCGCGGGTCTGCCCTGTGGTCTATTTATTGCGTACTGAGGAATTCTTTCGTGGATAAAATATTGGTCGGCCTCAAGCGGGTCGTTGATTACAACGTGCGCGTTCGCGTGAAGAGCGACGGCAGCGGCGTCGAAACCGATGGCGTAAAAATGAGCATCAATCCATTCGACGAAATTGCGCTCGAAGAAGCTCTGCGTATCAAGGAGCGTGGCGATGCAGCTGAAGTGATCGTTGTTTCTATCGGCAGCAGTGCTGCGCAACAACAATTACGAACCGGATTGGCAATGGGTGCGGACCGAGCGATTCTGGTGGAAACCGATACCGAAACGGACGCGCTAAGTCGGGCACGTGCACTCTTGGCCATCGTGAATCGAGAGAACCCGGGCCTCGTTATTCTCGGTAAGCAAGCCATTGACAATGACAATAATCAAACAGGACAGATGCTGGCGGCATTGTGGAATCGCCCTCAGGCAACGTTCGCTTCGGAGCTTGAATTGAATGGCGATACCGCCCGTGTCATCCGCGAGGTCGATGTAGGTCTGGAAACAATTGAGATCGATCTTCCAGCAGTCATAACAGCCGACCTGCGATTGAATGAACCGCGCTATGTGAAACTTCCTGACATCATGAAAGCGAAGAAGAAGCCGCTCGAGCAAATTCCGATGGCGGATCTGGACATAGCGGCCAGCCCGCAGTTGACCGCGACTGCCTACGAGCCGCCCTCAGAACGCCAGAAAGGTGTCATGGTGGATGATGTTGCTGGCTTAATCGCCGCACTCAAGGATAAGGGGCTACTGTAATGTCGAATATATTAATCATCGCCGAACACGATGGGAAAACGCTCAACCCAAGTACCGCAAAGACGGTGGCTTGCGCTGCAGATATAAGTGACTCGACAATTGATGTCGTGATCTTCGCTGCGTCAGCCGCGGAAATCGCAGCACAAGCCGCTCAACTGGATTCGGTGAATCGCGTATTGATGGTCGAAAGTCCCGCTAATACAAATGCACTGGCTGCGGTTATTGCACCTCAGGTAGTCGAGCTGGCTGCAAATTACAGTCATGTATTCGGCGCATCGACGACTTTCGGCAAAGATCTGATGCCGCGTGTCGCAGCTTTACTGGGCGTAAATCAAATCAGTGACATCATGAGTGTTCTCGGTTCGCATTCCTTCAAGCGGCCGATCTACGCTGGCAACGTCATTTTAACCGTAGAAGCACCGGCCGATCACCCTGTAGTCGCTACAGTTCGCACGGCTTCATATCATTCAGTCGAGAGCAACAACTCAGCCACGGTCGAAGCTGCGGCATGCAATGCGGATATTCCCACGCATACTCGCTATGTGGAGCTCAAGGCCGGAACGTCAGACCGCCCTGATCTGCAGACGGCAGCGAAAGTAATATCCGGTGGTCGTGCCTTGGCCAGCGCTGAAAACTTCGATCTGATCTATGCGCTCGCCGAGAAAATGGGTGCCGGCGTAGGTGCATCAAGGGCAGCGGTTGATGCCGGCTACGTACCTAATGAGATGCAAGTAGGCCAGACCGGCAAGATCATCGCCCCGGACCTGTATGTTGCTATTGGTATTTCGGGTGCGATCCAACATCTTACCGGCATCAAAGATGCCGGCACGATTGTAGCGATCAACAAGGATTCGGAAGCACCGATATTTGAGGTTGCCGATATCGGCTTGGTCGGTGACCTGTTTAGCG
>CAYWYT010000138.1:0-6941 GCA_964462665.1 uncultured Woeseiaceae bacterium
GCAGAGTCCGAGATTGTGATCGTTTCGGCCTATCTGATTCCGACGCCAAATCTAGAGGGGGCCGTCGAGCGTGCGATTGATCGAGGGGTACGCGTGCGCATATTGACGAATTCAATCGCCTCGAACAATCATCTCACTGCGCACAGCGCGTACCGAAATCACATTGGGACGTTGCTCGAGCAAGGAGCAGAATTGCACGAAGTGCGCACGGACGCCCGTGATCGTGATCGATATATGCTGCAGCCGATAGACCGCAAGAAGCTGGCTTTGCATGCGAAGGCACTAATTATCGACTACGACAAAGTATTTATCGGTAGCGCAAATCTTGATCCGCGCTCTTTGCGCATCAATACCGAAATGGGCTTCCTTATAGTCAGCGATCAGTTCAATCGGAAATTGCGCTCAGCGTTAGAGGACGATTTTTCGACTGCCAACGCGTGGCGTCTGGAATTGCAGGAAGACGGCAAAGTCTTCTGGGTGGCCGACGATCAAACTCTGGAGTCCCAGCCCGCGACGTCGTTTATGCAACGCATCGAAGACTGGTTCTTCTCGAACATGCCGATCGAAGGCGAGCTTTGAGGCTGGAAGGCAACCTGTCCAGCTGTGGATGAACTATTTGATGGAAAACTACGTAGAGACGACTGTTTGAGGCCCGAGTTATTATTTTGTGATTAGTGGAACCAGTTTAGTGGAGACAATGAAGTGCGAATAGCGAACGTATTGGCGTTGGGCTTGGTTATGGCTGCATTCCCTGCCCTGAGTCAAGACATGGCGAAGCAGACCACCGCGGGCGAGCAATGGGATGCACGGTTCGACAAGAGCATGTATCTCTACGGAACCGAGCCGGTTGAGTTTCTTCGCTCGCACGTTAGTGACTTACCGAAGGGCAAGGCGCTGTGTTTGGCCGCTGGCGAGGGACGCAATGCTGTTTTCCTCGCAGAACAGGGCTTCGAGGTGACAGCCATGGATGCCTCGCCTAAAGGATTGGAGAAGGCATCAAAACTTGCGGCTCTTCGTAACGTAACTATTGAGACGGAGGTCGGCGATATCCAGCATGGCTACGAGATGGGCGTTGCGAAATACGATCTAATTACCGATTTCTATTACCACGATACCAGCATGTTGCCGGACGTAATGCGCGCCCTGAAACCCGGCGGCGTATTTATCATGCAAAACTTCTCGATTGACCAGTTGGATACCAATCGCTTCGGCCCGAAAAATCCGGACTATCTGGTTAAGCCCGACGAGATGTTAGAGAAATTTGCGGGGCATCGAATCATCTATTACGAAGACTTGGTCGTCGAATTGGATGAAGGGATGCACCAGGGTCCGGGGGCCGTCATACGTATGATCGTCGTCAAGGGGCCAGCGGAATAATCATTCGAAAGCGAATTCAATCATCCGCGCAGTCTATAAGGTAGGCTGTCGCAAACATATGAGGCAGACGAGCATGTCCAAGCGACCCCCGGCACCGATCTTACTTTGCGTACCGTTCCTGATATTTCTCACCGCGTGCGGCGGCGAATCCGTTGATAATAGTTCCGCGACGCGAGTCGTAGCATCGATCGGCATCAACGTCGATGCCATGGATACGTCGGTCGTTCCAGGTGATGACTTCTATTCCTACGCCAACGGCGAGTGGATGAGAACAACCGAAATTCCTGCGGACCGCTCAAGGGCAGGTGCATTCTTCGTAGCAATCGATACGACCGAAAAACACAATGCCGTTCTTATCGATGAGCTGGTTGGTTCGTCACATCCAGAGGGTTCGGACAAAGGGCGTGTTGCAGCCTTCTATAAAGCCTATGTGAACACCGCGGCCATTGATGCAGCGGGAATGGGTCCGATGCAGGACGATCTCGATCGCTACGCAGCAATCGCTGACAAAGCTGAACTCTCCACCGTGCTTGGCGCGAACTTACGCGCCGATGTTGACCCATTGAACGCTACCAACTATTTCACTGAAAACCTGTTCGGTGTTTTTGTAACGCAAGGTCTGTCCACTCCGGGCGAGGTGCTGCCGTATTTGTTACAGGGTGGCTTGGGCATGCCCGAGCGCGAATACTATTTATCGTCTGATCCAAATACCGTTGCGGTACGAACAGCCTATCGTAGCTACATTGAAGAACTGCTGGTCGCCGCGGGTATCGATGATGCTGCAGCGAAAGCGGATCGTATTTTCGCGCTGGAAACAAAAATTGCCGAAGCGCATGTTAGTCGCGAGGACAGCGAAGACTTCACTAAATCTGCGACGGTTTGGAGTCGCGAAGATTTTGACAGCAAAGCTCCCGGCATAGACTGGCAGCTGTTCCTGGATGCCGCGAGTCTGAGCGAGCAGGAAAAATTTGCGGCATATCATGCGGGCGCAATGGCAGGAATGTCGGCGCTGGTTGCATCCGAGTCACTTGATGCATGGAAAGACTGGTTGACGTTTCATCACATCAGCATCTACGCAGACACATTGCCGTCGACCATCGACAACACTCACTTCGCATTCAATAAGACCGTCCTGCTCGGTACGCCGGAGCAACGCAGCCGCGACAAACGCGCGCAAACTGCATTGGGGCTGTACCTGGGCGATGCGGTAGGACGCGCGTATGTAGAAAATTATTTTCCTGAGTCGGCGAAAGCTGCAGTCGCCGCTATGGTCGATGGCATTGTTGACGCATTCCACGATCGTGTAGAAGCGATCGACTGGATGGCGGAGTCAACCAGAAACGAGGCGTTAGCCAAAGTGTCAACGATTGTGGTCGGTGTAGGTTACGCGGACGTCTGGCGCGACTACAGCAACTACCAGGTTGTCGACAACAATGCCTACGCGAATATTTTTGCCGGCATGCAAACTGAATACGCACATCAGTTAGCGAAGCTTGGCAAACCGATGGACAAGGGCGAGTGGTGGATGACGCCGCAGGTCGTTAATGCGGTCAATCTACCGGTGCAGAATGCTCTGAATTTTCCGGCGGGAATCTTGCAGCCACCGTTCTTCGACGCAAGTGCTGATCCGGCATACAACTACGGTGCGATTGGTGCAGTAATCGGCCACGAGGTCAGTCACAGCTTTGACAACAACGGCGCTGCATTCGACTCGACCGGCGCGATGCGCAACTGGTGGACCGAGGCAGACTTTGCACAGTTTGGCAAGCAGGGAGATGCGTTAGCTGCACAGTTCGATAAGTTTCAGGCATTTCCCGATTTACACGTAAATGGACGACTAACGCTCGGCGAGAACATTGCCGATGTAGCCGGCCTGGCTGCGGCATACGACGGCTATCGTGCATCACTAAACGGCGAGGAGGCCCCGGTTATTGATGGATTCACCGGCGATCAACGTTTCTTCATTGCGTATACGCAAGTCTGGGGAACCAAGTGGCGCGAAGAGGCCCTGCGGCAGCGCATCCTGAATGACGGCCACGCACCGGGCCAGTATCGCGCCCTGACGGTGCGAAATCTCGATGCCTGGTATGCGGCATTCGACGTGCAGCCAGGACACGAGCTCTATCTTGCTCCTGAGGAGCGAGTAGAGATCTGGTAGGTCAGAGATCGATTGAATCCACTCAGGTCGTGGAGAGTTACTGCGGGCAATGAGTGGTCCATTTTTTTCTAGACAATTGGTTTCTCTATGCCCCTCGCTATGAGTTTTTCGGGGTCGTAAAAAGGTAAGTCAACGATCTCGCACGGATGGGCTTCAGTATTGGAAATTTGAAGCGTTAGAGTCTTTCCCTCCCAATCAGAAGGCGCATTAAATCGGACATAGCCTACGCCGCACTCCAGAAACGGGGAGAATGCGCCTGTTGTTACACGACCGACCTCTTTATCATTATCAAATACAGCAGCATTCATGGGAGGCGCTGTAGCGACACATTTAATGCCGTAAAGCAGTTTGTATCTGCTGGCGCTCAGAAGCGCGGAACGGCCGATGAAGCCTTCTTTATCGATATCGATAAACCTCTCAAGCCCGGCCTGAAACGGAGTCATGGTAACGTCCATGTCTGTCAAATTATCGAGAATACCGGCCTCGATACGTCGGATTCCCATTGACTCCATGCTTGAGAATGCCATCCCGTGTGGCTCACCCGCCTCTATAAGATGGTTCCACAACTGGCGGTAATCTGTCCGCTCACCTTGACTGTATATTTCAAAACCGAGCTCACCGGTCCAGCCTGTGCGAGAAACATAGAGCTCCTGCCCACCCAGGTCGAAGAAACCGGCATGGAAGTAACTCATATTTGCATCGATTGCCCCCTCGGTTGCATCTCGCAAGATCGACAATGAGGCAGGGCCTTGAATTTGGATGACCCGCGATTTCGGGTCTGAAATATCAATGTCAAAACCTTCACTATGGGCAATAAACCATGCTTCAAGTGCGCCATCGGGCTGGACATACCAGAATCGATTCTCTGCCAGCTTGAAGAGAACACCGTCCATAAATATGCCGCCTTGCGGTGTACAGGCAATGGCGTAGCGTCCGCGCCCCTCGGTTAGGGTCGCAATTCTTCGTGCAAAGATGAGCTCCAGAAATGCAACGGCATCAGGGCCAGAAATCTCTACGGGGCGTTCGGGTACGTCATACATTGCCGCTGTGCGTCTTAACGCCCAGTATTTTTCGACTGGGTCATCGCCGGAAAATTTCGTATATAAACGACCCGCGTATACCCCATAAACCATATCCGGAGTTTCGTAAAACTCGAGATAGGGTGACTTCTCGAAGCGCCGACGGCTGATACGAACAGTATCGTGAGTGCTAGCGGGGGTCGTGTTATTCATCGGTAGGTTCCTTTCATATGTGCAGCGGCTGCCCTCCTCAATGCAAAATTTGCTGCATAGCCTTGTCCGCCATTGGCATCAACTCCGCTGGGTCCAATTGCAGGCTCCTCAGTGCGGTCGCTGCAATCTGTGATTGCTTCCAATGTCCGGCAACAATCCCTCCGGCTTTTACGCGAGGTCCAATCGCTGCGAACCAGGTTTGATCGGATCCCAACACGCTTTCGGCAGTCTCGTTGACTCCCTGTGGAGCAACAGCAGCGGCACTGGAGTGGCTTTCCCAGTTGTCCGGCGAGTTTCCTCTGCCGTGATCGGTGCTAATGAGTAAGGTGGTGCGATTGCGATAGAAGGGATCCGCCTGCAGCCATTCCCAAAGTTCGGCAAGCATCTGATCTGTACGATGAGCCGCATCAATATATCGATCGTAGCTGCCATCGTGAGCGAAATCATCGGTTTCGCCATAGGCAATGTAGAGCACGCGCGGTCGCTGACTTTTGAGAGCCTCCATCGCGTATCCGTGGGTGATGAAGTCGAGTCGGACTGATTTCCACAAGCGCGGCGCCGCAGCGGACACACTGTTTAACCAGCGGCTCTTTTCTGTCGTAGCGGGCGTCTGGAGTGAGAAACCTGCGTTGACGGGAAGATCACTACGTTGTGTGTTGAATATATAAGGAAAGACATCCCAGGAGCCAAAGGCCATTACACGGCTTTTGAACTTCGGCATGCCATTCAAGACTTCCAGAAACGTGACATTCGTATTCCAGTTCTTGGCATTGGAATCGATGTCAGGATCGACTTGGCCGGTCAGGATTTCGTTGTAGCCTGGGTAGGAAAACCACCAGGGATTGCTCACCTCCATATAGCTTTCCTGGGACCGGTCACCAATCAACACGCCCTGAGCGTCGATGACCGACCATAAGAAAGGAAACAATTGTTTACGCCGATCAGTTCGTTGTTCACGCCAGTATAGTTTCTTGAGCAGGTCGGGCTCATCTGAATAGCGCTCATCCTCGATCATGTCCAGGTCGATGCCACCGAATACTTCCTGCCAGCGTACGCCATCCAGCGTCACCAGAACGAGATTGCCAGGCGGTTCCTGCGCATTGACGGGGTAGCTCAGGAACCACAGCATGGCAAACACAAGTAGTGTTGCAAGACGAAGCATTTGATCTCGAATCGTCATGCCGACTGAGCATGCGAAAACGCTCGGCCACGCATTTAACGTGTAAATTCGCATCCGGCTCCTCCTTTCGGCGAATGCGAATAGCGTAACAGCATTTGGCGGATCGAAGCGGTCATTCCGAGGCAATCAAGGGCGCCTTCCGCATTGCATTGACCGGTTGAAGTCACAACCCAAAGCAGACATTCGTTTTTATCTCTAAACTAGCCAAAATGGGAGCATCGATGTCGATTACAGGGGAGTGTTTTTGTGGAGCCGTTGCCTACAAAGTGTCCGGTACGCTGCGCGATGCCAGATCATGTCATTGTTCTCGTTGTCGCAAAGCGTTCAGTTCGCAAGCCTCGGCTTACGCCTTGGTTGATCCTGCAGAATTCAGTTGGCTAACAGGCCAAGACCTTCTGACCTCTTACATAGGAACGCATGGCGCCGGTCTGAAATTCTGCAGTAAGTGTGGTTCTACGTTATGCGGCATTGTTGATGGAAACGTGCACGGCGTAACGTTAGGGTGCGTCGATGGCGATCCAGAGATTGAAATCGGCCAGCATATCTTTGTGGGGTCAAAGGCCACATGGGAAGTCATCCCTGAGGGAGTAACGGTTTTCGACGAAGGACCATTAGGCTCTAAGTAGTCTGCTACGATGCTCCGCATTCGAGTTACATCCGAATGCCCCTTTGAGTTTAAGGAATATGCAATGAAGGCTATATCGATATCCGCTTTAATTCTTAGCGTGGGGTTCGCGAATATTACGCTGGCCGAAGATGTCGATCTATCAGTCGTAAATAGAATCAAGAACGAAGCTTTCAATAACTCACAGGTGATGAACTACGTTCACTATCTGGCCGATGAAAATGGAGCTCGACTGGCTAGTTCACCGGACTACCTGCGAGCTGCACAATGGGCTGTCGATGAACTTAAGCGCTCGGGAATCAGAGAAGCCGGGCTTGAAGAGTTTGATAGTTTCGCGCGCAGCTGGGCCTGGTCCTCTATTTCTGTCCA
>CAYWYT010000139.1:0-6936 GCA_964462665.1 uncultured Woeseiaceae bacterium
TAGGTATCGCGCGCATGATCGAGTGCCATCTGATCGTCGGCCGCATGAATACTGCCGGCGTGGCGGTGACTCAGTCCTGCTTTGCTGCGAATAAAGACTTCGTATAGTGGCCATTCTTTGTTGCTCATATTTTCCTCACGCGGCCTTTTTCGCGGCCAGTTTCTCGCCATAGGCACGGGCAGCTTCTCGCACCCATTCACCATCGCTGTGTGCTTTGCGCCGGCGCGTTATGCGTTGCTTGTTGCACGGGCCGTTGCCTGCAATAACGTCACTGAGTTCACTCCAGTCAATCTCGCCAAATTTGTAGTGCCCGCTATCTTCGTCAAAGACGAGATCATCATCCGGCATGCGCAGGCCAAGAAAGTCCGCTTGAGGAACGGTTGCGTCGACAAACTTTTGCCGCAGCTCGTCATTGCTAAAGCGCTTTATCTTCCACGCCATCGACTGCGCAGAATGCTTGGAATTCGTATCGCTGGGACCGAACATCATGAGTGATGGCCACCACCAGCGATTCAGAGCGTCCTGCGCCATCGCCTTCTGCGCGGCCGTGCCACGCGAAAGCTCGTGCATGATGTCGAAGCCCTGACGCTGGTGAAAACTCTCTTCCTTGCACACTCGCACCATGGCGCGCGCGTATGGCCCGTAGGAACAGCGGCACAGTGGAATCTGGTTCATGATCGCCGCACCGTCAACCAGCCATCCGATTGCCCCGATATCTGCCCACGTCAGTGTCGGGTAATTGAAAATACTCGAGTACTTGGCTTTGCCACTGAGTAGGTCGCCGACCATTTGGTCGCGCGACGTGCCCAGCGTTTCGCCGGCGCTATAGAGATACAGGCCGTGTCCGGCTTCGTCCTGAACTTTGGCGAGCAAAATAGCTTTGCGTTTCAGCGTTGGAGCACGCGTCAGCCAGTTGCCCTCAGGCTGCATGCCGATTATTTCCGAGTGGGCGTGTTGCGAGATCTGCCGGATCAGGGTGCGACGGTAGGCCTCCGGCATCCAGTCCTTTGCTTCAATTTTTTCCTCAGCATCAACGCGCTTTTGGAACGCCTCGAGATCCGCGGCCGACTCCAGCGAGTCGCGCTTGTCGGGGGCTTGTCCTTTTTGATCAAGGCCTTGCGTGTACATAGTTAGAACTCCATTGCGCGCGGCGCCAATGTGTCACAGTTTTTTCACATATTCAAGGATTTTTGTATCACTTTATACTTCCGTTAGAATCGGCTCGCCGCGACTCACAGATCGGCCCTGGAACAGCGCAACTAACTTGTCGTCCTGATTCTTTACCTCGACTTTGTAGATGCCGTTGCTGCGGCCGCGATGCTGTTCCTTGGCGACAGCTCGCAGCTGATCTCCGCGCACTGACGGGCGCAAGAATTCAATACTGCCGCCGCCGGCGACCGTCAATTCGTCGTAGGCGTTGCAGGCGAACGCGAACGCGGTATCGGCAAGAGTAAAAACCAGCCCCCCGTGGCAAATATTAAAGCCGTTCAGCATATCCTTGCGTACGCACATCGTTGCGATAGCAGAACCCGCTTCCGGGATTTCGATCTCAATACCGAGCTCCCTGGATGCCCGGTCGTTCGCATACATCTTGTCGGCACAAAGTTGTGCCCGTTGCAGATCAGTCATTGATCAAGTCCGCCAAATCGGGTAATGAAAAGCTTGTTCGGTGGCGGCAATGGGCCATCCGCTGTTTCCATGGTTGCGGTCAGGTAGCGATCTGCTTGCTCGTAGACCGCTCGATACAAATTGCGACACAACTGATACGCCGCACTCCCGTGCCAATTCGTCGGCAGCAACTCAACCGGTAACTGCGGATCACGCAACAACACCTTGCGGTATTCCTGGATCAGCAACGTGCGTACAAGAAATGCCGCCCTTGGCTCGACTTCAGAATTTTTGCCGTAAGCAGCGATCAAGGGCCTGAATCTTTTCACGAAACTCGCGTATCCCGCATCGATCTGCGCCAGGCTCCAACTCGCTTGTGCCAGAGTGCGCATGCCCGACTCATTGCGAATCGTCTGACCACTCATGACAACGACATCATCAGCAACTCCTATGCGGCGCATCGCTGTATCCAGCTCTCCCATGTCCGGAGCTGGATGTGCAAGCACGCCGGACGTGAGCACACCAAATCCCAGCCAGGCTAACTCCTTGCGTACTTTATCTCGCCGCTCGCCGTCGAGATCCGCCAGAAGCACGAGACACCACTCGCCATTCCATTCAGTGAGCGGCTCGCCGTAAATCTTATGCGTTGCCTGCTCGAAGCGCTCCCTGCCCTGGTCTGACAAGCTGTAGTAACTACGCCGACCAACCTGGGTCGACTGCAGCCATCCATCCTGCACGAGTCGGAATACCGACGTACGAACCAGGCGTTCACTGACGCCAAAATGACTCATCACCTCGATCAGACTGCCCAGCCAGACCGAACCGCCGCGTGGAGCGATAGCGTCGCCAAACACCGTGGTGATCAGCGAGCCAGTACGCAGAGTTCGGCGCGAACTAAATTCGGCGACCAGTTTTCGACTTGCAGATTCGATAGTCACATGAGCATCGCTTGCGCTGGGAGTGTCCGACCGTATATCGTGATACGGATTTTATCAATTCTTGTTTTTTTTGTATCCTCGAATTTCATAACCCAGGTAATTTGTATCTCACATGAATAAACTCGGAAATCTGGTAGCTGATCGTTGGATCGAGGGTGACGGCGACGGAAAACTTCTTGCCTCCGCCATCTCGGGTGAAGCGGTCGCGTCAATTACCAGTAACGGACTCGACTTCAAGGCAATTCTCGAACATGCCAAGTCAGTTGGCGGACCCAACCTTCGCAAGCTGACGTTCCATGAGCGTGGCGACATGCTGAAGGCACTTGCCCAGCATCTGAACGAGATCAAAGAGGAATTTTATGCACTGTCGACACAGACAGGTGCGACGCGCAAGGACAGTTGGCCAGACATCGATGGCGGCATCTCGACGATGTTCGTTTTCTCGAGCAAGGGCCGACGTGAAATGCCAAACGACCACATCTACCTCGACGGCAACGTAGAACAACTTTCGCGTAACGGCACGTTCGTCGGGCAGCACATTTGCACACCGAAGCTCGGCGCGGCTATTCATATCAACGCCTTCAATTTTCCGTGCTGGGGCATGCTCGAAAAACTCGCGCCTACGCTTCTTGCCGGCGTGCCCGCGATTATCAAACCTGCCTCGAGCACTGCGTACCTGACAGAACTCATGCTGCGCCGTATTGCTGAGTCCGGCATTTTGCCGCCGGGCAGTGTGCAATTGATCTGCGGTGGCGTCGGCGATCTGTTTAATCATCTCGACTGTCAGGACACGATCGCGTTCACGGGCTCCAAGACTACGGCCGAAATGCTGCAGCGACATCCTCGCGTCGTCAGCGAGTCGGTAGCGTTCACAGCGGAAACTGACTCCCTCAACATGTCGATCCTGGGGCCCGACGCTGTGCCCGGAACACCAGAATTTGATTTGTATATTCAAGAAGTTACTCGAGAGATGACGAGCAAAGCCGGGCAAAAGTGCACGGCAATCAGGCGCATCATCGCGCCGTCCGATATAGCGGGCGAAGTGGTCAAAGCATTGTCGAGCGCACTGGGCAATATTCGTATCGGCAATCCGGCACTCAAGGAGGTCGATATGGGCGCACTGGCAAGCCAGGGTCAACGCGACGAAATTCGCGATCGCGTCAAAGACCTTTCTGCCGAAGCGGATGTCGTCTTTGGTGGCAATGACGAGTTTGAAGTTATTGATGCCGACAGTAAGAAGGGCGCTTTCTTCATGCCGACATTGCTGCATTGCGAGAAACCACTCACGGCGACGGCCGTACATTCCGTCGAAGCATTCGGCCCGGTTAGCACGGTGTTGCCATACGACTCGATCGACGAAGCGATTGAACTCGCCCGCCTCGGGGAAGGCAGTCTCGTTGGCTCGATCATTACTAACGACAACAAAATCGCTCGTGAACTCATACTCGGTACAGCGGCGTACCACGGTCGCATGCTAGTCATTAACCGACATTGCGCTGCGGAGTCGACTGGCCACGGTGCGCCCCTCGCCCACCTCGTACACGGCGGTCCAGGACGTGCCGGCGGTGGCGAAGAAATGGGCGGTGTACGTGGCGTCCTGCATTACATGCAACGCACCGCAATCCAGGGATCGCCGCAAACATTGTCGGCTATCGGTCATCGCTGGATTAAAGGCGCCGACGAAATAGACCCAGGCGTGCATCCGTTTCGCAAGACTTTCGAAAAACTCGAGCTTGGTGACACCTTTAAGAGTGGACTGCGTGAGGTGACGCTGGACGACATCAATCACTTTGCCGAATTTACAGGTGACAACTTCTACGCCCATATGAATGAGGACGATGCCGCAAAGAATCCATTCTTCGAAGGACGCGTAGCGCACGGCTACCTGATCGTGTCTTTTGCCGCGGGACTATTCGTCGACCCTGACTTTGGTCCGGTCCTGGCGAATTACGGCGTCGATGATCTGCGCTTCATGCAACCGCTTAATCACGGCGATTCGCTTAAGGTACGCCTTGCTTGCAAGCAGAAGACTTTGCGCGGTGACAGTGGTTATGGAGAGGTACGCTGGGATGCTGAAGTGACCAATCAGGACGACGAGATCGTGGCACAGTATGATGTGCTCACGATGGTCGCGACTGACGCGCACTGGCAGTCCGTAAACTAGAAAAGCTCTCACAATATGGCCCGACCCAAGATTCTGGTCTTCCAGCACGTTCCCTATGAACCGCTGGGAACGTTGGACCCGCTGCTAAAGCAGGCGGGATTTCGTATTCGCTACGTCAATTTCGGACGCAACCCGGACGAGCGCCCTGCTCTGGACGGCTACGCAGCACTTATTATTCTCGGTGGGCCCATGAACGCCGATAATACAGGGGCGTTTCCGCACCTCACGACTGAGCTTGAGCTGATACAAGAGGCGTTGGCGCGCGACATGTCGATTCTCGGTATCTGTCTCGGCGCACAACTACTCGCAAAGGCGCTGGGCGGCAAGATATTGGCCGGTGCCGGACGCGAGATCGGCTGGCATTCAGTCGATGTCACCCAGGCTGGGCAAGATGATCCGGTCTTGTCCACCTTCGGCCAGCGAAGAGAGGTATTCCAATGGCACGACGACGTAATCGAGCTACCTGCCGGTACGCAGCACCTTGCGGGGTCTGACAATTGTCCCGTACAAGCATTTCGCCACGGCGAGCACGCCTACGGATTTCAGTTTCATCTGGAAGTCGATGGCGCGCTGATCGAACGCTGGCTCACTATTCCGCAACATCAGTCCGAATTCGCCGACGGAGTAGTCGATCCGGAACAGATTCGTGGCAGGATTGAGGAATCAATTGAGCCCTTGATCTCACTAAGCAACAGCACCTTCGGCCGCTGGATCGAGCGATTCGAAATACAACCACGCAGAAGGCACCTGCCGTCGCGCTGACACGTACGCCCACAAAGAGATTCGCAAATGGACTTTAGCCACCATCAGAAAACCGCTGAGCACGTCGGGTGATTGACGATCTCGATGGCCGTGACCTCGGTGCTCCACTCGCCGCGCATCAAATAGACGAGATCGCCTTAGCCGAATACCTCGCAAAGCACATTCCGAACTTTGGCGACACCTGCAACGTGCAACAGTTTCGTGGCGGGCAATCGAATCCAACGTTTTTGCTGCAAGCCGATGGCAATAGCTACGTGCTGCGGAAGAAGCCGCCGGGCGAACTGCTTCCTTCTGCGCATGCGGTCGATAGAGAGTTCTGCGTAATCGCAGCTCTCAACAACAGCGACGTACCGGTGCCCAAAGCGCTGCATCTTTGCGAGGACGAGACCATCATCGGCCAGATGTTCTACGTCATGAACTATGTCGCCGGGCGTGTTTTCTCCGATATCACTTTGCCCAAATGCACGCCGCAGGAACGTACGACCGCCTATCTCTCTTCTGCGTCGGTATTGAGCAAGCTACACGCAGTTGACTATCAGGCAGTCGGCCTGGAGTCCTTTGGCAAGCCCCACAACTATGTCGCTCGGCAGGTTGCTCGGTGGTCCAAACAGTATGAGCTCTCGAAGACCGAAGACTGCAAAGCCATGGACGAGCTGATCGCATGGTTGCCAGCAAACGATGCGGACGATAATCGTAGCTCTATAGTCCACGGTGATTATCGCCCAGGCAATCTGATTTTCAGCAATGACGACACAACGGTGGCTGCGGTTCTCGACTGGGAGCTCTCCACTATTGGTCACCCGCTCGCCGACCTGGGCTATTTCCTGCTGCCGTACCACCTGAATGAAAACCTGCACGGACACAGTTTGCGCGGCGTCGACCTTGATGCGCTCGGCATTCCAACAGAGCAAGTACTGCTCGACACCTATCAGGCGAACGGCCACCAGGTAAGCAACATCGACTACTACATCGCGTTCTCTATGTTTCGTTTAGCTGCCATTCTCGCCGGCGTTTTGCGGCGCGGTATCGACGGTAACGCGTCCGACCCGAGCGCGATTGAGCGCGGCCGCGCCTACTCATTATTCGCCGAAAGTGCCCTCGAGGTGATCTCCTGAAACACCCGCTGAGTGTCGATATTTATTACAATTTCACTACTTTCTATCAATCTATTGATATTATGTTATATTAATTAACATATTTATCAATAACTTATATTTATCCTTGACAACTTTTCTATAGTTCTATAGATTGCGTTCCTCAATAACGAGGACCGCCCCTGTGACCGGCACACACACCGCAAAATACGAGAACCAACGCATGGAGGCTATTCGCTCCGCCGCAGCCGTATTCGCAGAAAAGGGTTACCACGGTTCGAGCACGCGCGATATCGCCGAGTACATGGGTATCAAGCAAGGTAGTCTTTACTACTACTTCAAGTCGAAAGAAGACGCGTTGAGTGAAGTT
>CAYWYT010000140.1:0-6934 GCA_964462665.1 uncultured Woeseiaceae bacterium
GTGGCCTTCGCATTCTGGGCCCACGCGGCCTGGATCGGCATCGCACCATTCGGCTAAAGGACTGCTACGGCAGCGTGGCCTCAATGGTGTCCGCAATCAGGCTATAGCCAGCACGATTGGCGTGGATATCAGGCCCTACCGGATCGGGATCGCACATGTAAGTGAATTGACAGATGTTCGCCACGCTAAGCGGCAACATGTCATTCGGCGCCGGCAGTGACGAGGGCACCAGCATTGCAAATTCATCAGACTCAAATGCCGCAGCGACATCGGCCACAAGGATGCCTGCGGTCTCGTAGGTCATGCCCAGCACGTCCATCAGGCTAGCGGCGGCCAGAGCCGATTCCATCGCAAGCGTTTGGCCGGCGAGGTCGTCCAACCAGGACGAGAGAAAGGGATTGTAGTAGTTCATACCGACAATGGTTGTGTTCGGTCCTGCGGCATCTCTCAAAGCTGCCAGCACTACAGCCAAATCAGTAGCTATCTGCGCCGACACATCAATGAGACAGTTGGGGTCAACCGTAGCGCCTATGCAACCAGCGTCACGAAAATCGTTGGCGCCCATGTCAATCGTGACCAGATGAACCTTGGCCGTATGGTCAGAGAGAAAGTCGACCGCGGCTTCAAGCTGAGACCCTGCGATATACGGACAGCTTCCGCCATTCATCATTTTGTCCAGAGTCTCTCCCGGGCAACCGAGTTTGATGAGCCGCAGTTCGCGTGGCTGCGCTCCGGCGGCTTCGAACGCGGGCCTGATGCGGTCGAAAAGCTCGTCCGCATAACCATCATCAGTCGGAAGCGTTAAGCCATTCGAATCGGGCTGCACGCCCACCGATAACGACGTACCGAGCGAGACATAATAAAAGACATCCGCGTTGTTGCCGATATCCTCGACTTCATCGACGGCTTCATTGACCGCGTCGCAAGCACCAACGGTCAGTGTCGCAGCGACAAAAACAAAGCGCCACACACTGCGAGATATATAGCTCTTTACGTTCATGTCACGACCTCCTGACCAAGCTGGATCCAGCTTGTTACTTTGTCAGGACATTATTGGGCATGCAGAAACGGTGAAACTGAGACCACGGTCACATATAGCAATAATAACTACGTCGCATCCATCGTAATGATAACTTTGCCACGGGCACGCTGAGTCTCGAGGTAACGCAAAGCCTCAGCGGTATCGCTCAACGCATAGTGAGTATCAATACGCGACGTTAGCTTGCCCTGTGCCATCAGGTCGGCAAGATACTCGAGATCCTCTCCGCTTATGTCAGCCAACATCATGCCAATCTCCTGCTCTATGAATGGCGATAGCATCAATGCTTTCAGTGGTGGCCACAGTGGTGCAATCCAGTTTCCCTTGGGACCGCCGACCAGCACCATGCGGCCCTGCGGCTTTAGTACACGGCGATTAGCTGTCAGAGATTGGCTGCCCACCATGTCGATAATCAGGTCGTACTGATTATCGCTCTCAGTGTAGTTTTCGTTCTTGTAGTCGAACACATGATCAGCGCCAAGTGCTCGCACCATCTCAATATTGCGTGTACTGCAAACGCCATGCACCTCGGCACCCAGCGCCTTGGCGATCTGTACCGCGTAAGTTCCGACGCCACCCGACGCTCCGTTGATCAAAACTTTCTCGCCTGCTCGCAATCGTCCATCGTCGCGTAACGCCTGCAGTGCAGTCACTGCGGCAATGGGAATAGCTGCGGCCTCATCAAAGCCGACGTTGTCGGGTTTTGCGGCGATCGCTCGATCCTCCGGGACCACCACGTACTCGGCGAAGGCGCCGTCTCGCCGTCCGAATACGCCATCGCCAACCGCGAACTTCGTCACTTCATCGCCTGCCTCGACAACGACTCCGGCAAAATCCACGCCCATCCGGTGATCGCCCGGTCTGCCGAAACCTGTAGAGAGTCGCATCAGGTAGGGCGTTCCGCGCATGTAGTGGTAGTCCAACGGATTCACCGCCGCTGCCTTGATCTCGACAACGACGTCGTTCGGCCCCGGCTGCGGTTTTTCCACGTCGAGATACTCAACTACCTCAGGTCCTCCGTAGCAACGCGAGACGACGGCCTTCATCGTGTCGGTTCCGGCGGCAACACTGGGTGCTGGCGTGCAACCTGACGAGTGGCTGAGCGTGATCGCGAGTACGGCAACAGCCACCCCAAGAAAAGTCAGAAAGCCGTTGATAATCTTGTATCGAAGTTTCATTAGTCACTCAAAGGAATCGAGACGTGGGCCACGATCGTAGCATGCGCGCTAATCGCGTTTAATCGTTTCCTCGGGGACATCTTCTCGCGCCCGTCGCTGTCGAACCTGCTCAATAACGACTGTGGTGCCGCGCTCCGTAATGATCGTACTCAGCGCCATGTCGTCTGTTCCGTCGCGCGCCGGCCAACCGAGAATAGTGACGGTTTCGCCAACGCTCGCAACATCGCGAGGATTGCCCGAACGATCCCAGCGGCCAGGGTTCATGCTCTCAATCCTCCAAGTTTCCTTTTCGCCGCCTTCACGCTCGACTTCCAGCACGAGTTGAATGTGTGGGTTGGAAAAAGTGAACTTGGTGAGCACGCCGGTACGCTCGATCTTGTTATCAACGTCATAAATAGCGAACGAGTGGTGTGCCAAAGATTGGTAGGAATACAGTGCCGATAGGCCTACGAGCAAGGTGAACAGTCGTCTCATTTTTTCTCCAATGTGGCGTGCTGGTGATATAACGTTACTATCGTTAGATCGTTGACATCAATAGTAGTTACGTGAGCTACTTTTTTGGGGAAATGCAGCATGAAAATCGTTCGTTATCTAGTGGTTGGCCTGGCTGTACAAGTACTGCTGCCTTACGCGAGCGCGGCGGAGCTGAGCGCCGAGCAAGAGCGAGAGATTATTATTGAATGCCAACAACTGGTTACCGACTACGCGTACTACCGCGATTTACGCGACGCCGACAAGCTCGCAGAATTGTTCACGGAAGATGCCCGTATGCTGGCTCGCGGCCATTGGAATGAAGGGCGCCAGGCGCTACGTGATCACGTCAATGGCGACGACATGGATACCGTGAGCATGCACCTGATGACGACCATCAAGATCATGCCTGAAGATGAAAAATCGGCGACTGGCGTTAGCTATGCGGCCGTCGCACATGAACCTAAGGCCGAAGATGAATCAGCCGCAGCGTTGTTAGATAATTTTGCTGTTGTCGGCAAGTATCATGACACTTTTGTGTTAACCGACGATGGATGGAAAATTTCGGAACGCATATTTAGGCCCATATTCCGCAGACCTCCTACAGAAAGTTCCAACTAACAGATCGACCGCTTTTAGGTCGCTTAAGGATTTTATCGATGTCTACCAGACTTTTTCTATGCTGCCTCCTTGCCTTACCCACTGTCGTACTTGCGGACGCCGGCGATGGCCAATTTATGGGCTATGAGCTTGGGACCAAATACCCAGCGTCGTCTCAGGAAGCTGCGGTTACGACCTCGGGAAACCTGCTTATTACGGCAGAAAATCCGACCAAACCGGCCGACATTGTCCAGGTAAGCCTTATCGCTACGCCTGCATCGCGAACTATTGGTTACATCATTGCGGCAAGCTGGTTTGGGAGCGAACGTGAGGCACGTGACTTCGGTATTCGCTACGTCGAGCTGCTTCGAGCCAAGTACCCGGACTGGGACTTTGGCCAGGAGAAGATGGATGAAAATTTCGACATAGTTGAAGTAAATCTCAACGAAGCGCCTCACAACATCAAGCTGAGCCTCGCGCGCGACGAGCGCGACGGCCGTAGCATGTGGCGTATTTCAATGGGACTCGGCTGGGACAGAGATTCTCAGGAATCGGCCGTGTGGCAAAATCAGGCGGCTTCCGAGCACAACGCAGCAAGAGCGTCGGAACACGAACGGCTGATGGATAACGCGGATATTCGCGGGCTATAGTTCGCCTGGCTAAACTTCGAGGTAGGACGCTATACCTTTGGCCGCCTCACGACCTTCAAACACAGCAGTAACAACCAGATCCGATCCACGCACCATGTCACCGCCTGCGAACACTTTCGGGTTCGTGGTCTGGAAGAGATGCACGCCATGCGACGACACCCGCACTTTACCGCTGGGCAATGTCTCGATTGAGTTGTCCTCAAACCAGCTCGGCGGATTAGGACGAAAACCAAAGGCAACGATAACCACATCGGCCGGCAGGATATTTTCCGTACCCAGCACCGGTTCGGGGCGACGGCGACCATCTGATCCAGCGCTACCCAGTGCCGTTTCAATAACCTGGACGCCGGTTACGCCGTTGTCGTCACCGATAATTTCGAGCGGTTGCCGATTGAACAGGAATTCGACGCCCTCTTCTTTGCTGTTCTGTACTTCGCGCCGTGAGCCCGGCATATTTTCTTCATCGCGTCGGTAGGCGCAAGTCACTTTGGTGGCGCCCTGGCGAATTGCTGTACGTACACAATCCATGCCGGTGTCTCCACCACCAAGTACAACAACATTCTTGCCCTCGAGGTTAATCCACGCTGGCGCGTCCGCTTCGGTTTTCAAGACTTTGTAAACGTTGGATACAAGATACGGCAGTGCCTCGTACACACCGGGTAAGTCCTCACCCGGGAACTCACCGCGCACATAGGTATAGGTGCCCATGCCAAGGAACACGGCATCAAACTCCGACTCGAGATCTGCGAAAGATTTATCGACTCCGATGCGGGTATTCAGGACAAACTGAACGCCCATGCCTTCGAGAATCCTGCGACGTTGATCGACGATTTCTTTGTCAAGCTTGAACGGCGGAATTCCGTAGGTCAGCAGGCCGCCAATTTCCGGATAACTGTCAAAAACCACCGATCGTATTCCTGATCGTGCCAACACGTCGGCTGCCGCGAGTCCGGCCGGTCCTGCGCCGACAATTCCTACACGCTTGCCGGTGTCAATAACGTCTGACATGTCCGGTCGCCAACCTTGCTTGATCGCTTCGTCGGTAATGTATTTTTCGATATTTCCGATCGAGACTGCGCCGAGTTCTCCGTTCAAGGTGCAGGCGCCCTCGCAGAGTCGATCTTGCGGACAGATACGTCCGCAAATCTCCGGCAAAGAGTTTGTTTGATGGGACAGCTCGGCCGCTTCGAATAACTTGCCATCCTCAATCAACTTGAGCCAATTGGGGATGTAGTTGTGTACCGGGCACTGCCATTCGCAATACGGATTGCCGCAATCCAGACAACGACCCGCCTGAGCTGCCGCATTCGCGCCGTCATAGTGGCCGTATATCTCGCCGAAGTGCTCTACGCGCTCTTCCGGCTCTTGTTTATCCGGGTCGCGACGCGGGATTTCGAGAAATTGTAGCGGATGCTTGGGCATGTCGCTCTACGCCGCCTGTCGCAAGGACTTGATCAAGCTGCCTAGCTCCGCCGCCTTCGGTTTAACTACCCAAAACCTCGGCAGGAAGGTACGGAAATCGTCAAGAATTCTGTCTGCCCATTCGCTGCCCGTCGCTTCGGCGTATTCCATCAGTAACGCACGCAAGTGGTGCACATGCGCTTCCATGTATTCGGGTGATATGCGATGGATGTCGATCAACTCATGGTTATAGCGATCGACAAAGTCGCGCTCGATGTCGAGGACGTAGGCAAAACCACCCGTCATGCCCGCGCCGAAGTTGACGCCCGTGCGACCAAGCACAACGACAACGCCGTCAGTCATGTATTCACAACAATGGTCGCCCGTACCTTCGATCACCGCTGTGGCACCAGAGTTTCGTACTGCAAAGCGCTCACCGGCAGTGCCAGCTGCAAAGAGAGTCCCGCCTGTCGCACCGTACAAACAGGTGTTGCCGATAATGGCGGTGTCCTGAACCGAGTACGAAACACCCTCTGGCGGCCGAATGACGATGCGGCCGCCTGCCATGCCTTTGCCGACGTAATCGTTTGCGTCGCCGATCAGAGTGAGATTAAGGCCTGCCACATTCCATACGCCGAAACTCTGCCCTGCAGTGCCGCGCAGTGAAATTTCAAGTGGCGCATCCAGCATGCCGTAGTTACCGTGTTGGCGTGCAATTTCGCCGGCTAGTCGTGCACCGATCGAACGATTAAAGTTGCGCACTTCGAAACCAAAACGTCCGCCCGACTTCGAAGCGATAGCAGGCAAAACCGTGCTCAACATTTCTTCCGCCAGCTCACCTTTGTCGAAGGGAACGTTGCTGACTTCCGTGCAAAACTGCGGCGCATCTTTCGCCAGACCTTCGTTTGAGATAATCGGTGTCAGATCGAGCCGTGACTGTCTGTCGGTCGTTCCCGATTGCGGCTCCAGCAAGTCGACTCGACCGATAAGTTCTTCAAGTTTGCGAACGCCGAGTTCTGCCATCAGCTGGCGCGTCTCTTCGGCAACAAAACGGAAGAAATTGATCACCATCTCCGGCAGACCGATAAAGTACTCGCTACGTAACAGGCTGTTTTGTGTAGCAACGCCCGTCGCGCAATTATTAAGATGGCAAATTCGTAAATACTTGCAGCCCAACGCGACCATCGGCGCAGTGCCAAATCCAAAACTCTCCGCACCGAGCATCGCCGCCTTCAAGACATCGACACCGGTCTTGAGACCGCCATCTGTCTGCAGCTTCACCTTATGACGCAGGTCATTGCCGCGCAGCACTTGATGCGTTTCTGACAAGCCAAGCTCCCACGGACTGCCTGCGTACTTTACTGAGCTTAGTGGGCTGGCACCGGTGCCGCCGTCGTAGCCTGAAATCGTAATGAGATCTGCGTAAGCCTTAACGACGCCGGCGGCGATCGTTCCGACGCCTGGTTCTGCTACCAGTTTCACTGATACCAGCGCATTCGGATTGACCTGCTTGAGATCAAAGATCAATTGCGCCAGATCTTCGATCGAATAGATGTCATGGTGTGGCGGCGGCGAAATCAAACCGACCCCGGGTT
>CAYWYT010000141.1:0-6896 GCA_964462665.1 uncultured Woeseiaceae bacterium
TCTTGGTTTATCATTATCGCAAGATCAAATGGACCAGGTATAGATATTTGTCTTACTCGAAGTATGCAAAGACCGATGCAAAAGATTACGCCCGCGAGAACATGCGAGGAATCTGGGCGGCGGCATTAAACCCGTTCAACGAGGATCTATCGCTCAATGAAGCCGGCCTGCGCGAGAATATTCGTCATTGGATAGACGATCTGGATATCCAGGGCTTGTTCATTGCTGGAAAACAGGGCGAGTTTTTCTCGATGAGCCTTGACGAACGAAAGCGTAACTTCGAAGTTGCCGTCGAAGAGTGTGCAGGCGAGGCCGGCGTTATTGTTTCGGTTTCGGACCAGAACTTCAGTACCGTTCTCGAACTAGCTCTTCATGCTCAGGATTGCGGGTCTGATTACATTGTCGTTCATGCGCCGGTCTTGAGTTTTGTGCACGATCGCGGCGAAATTTTGTATCAGTATTACAAAGCACTTTGTGACCGTCTTGATATCGGCATTGCTATGTGGAGTCATCCGGATTCCGGCTACCTGATGCAACCCGAGGAGTGCGCGCGAATCGCCGAGTTACCGAATATTGTCGCTATCAAATATTCGGTTCCACGTGACATGTACGTTCGACTGAGCCACATGGTCGGGGACACGATCCAGGTATCAACATCGTCCGAGGACGAGTGGCTGGACAATATCGAAGAGTTGGGCTGGCAACTTTATCTTTGTTCCTCGCCGCCGTTTCATTTGCAGACAAGAAACGACAAGCGCATGGACGAGTACACCCGACTTGCATTTGCAGGGAAGTTTGCCGAGGCGCGGCTCGTTCGCGATAGTCTCAATCCTGTGCGTGAAGCGATGGCGCAGTCCAGGCCAACGGATAAGCCACAAGCTTTCGGCAAGTACTGGCAGGAGTTGCTCGGGCAGGTTGGCGGCTTCGTTCGTCCGCCAATGCTGGAGTTAACGGATGCAGAAAAAGCGGCGATTCGCGAGGCTTTTGAGACCTGCGGCCTGAAACTGTGATTCGGATGTCCTTTCCTGTCTAGTTGTCGCCGTTACGCATAATGGGGCGAGAAAGACCTACCGTGAGTTTTTCACCCAACACCTCACGTCGAAATCGAAATAACTCGGCTGGACGGCCACGGCCCAGTGTTGTAGTTCTGCCGATTGGCTCGACCAAGTCGGCACTGTTAACGAGACGGCGAAAGTTTTGTTTATGTAGTTTCGCACCACTCAGAGCTTCGGCGACCCGCTGTAACTGCAGTAAAGTAAACTCGCCCGGTAGTAATTCAAAGACGACCGGTCGATAGGCTAGTTTGCCGCGAAGTCGACCTAGCGCCGTTGCAAGTACGCGGCGATGATCTGAGTTAAGAGCAACTCCAAGTTGCTCTGCAACCGTAAGGTCACCGCTTACCTTGGCATCCCGGGCGCGAAGATCTCGAATGGATTCGGTGACGATGCCCGCTTCATACAAGAGTTCGAAGCGCTCGAGGGAAAGGACGCTATCCATTTCGCTCGTTGGGCCGGAACCGAACGTTACATTGACTCGTTCCTGCCGCAATTCTCGAACGTCACGTGCCTTGGCTTGCCGACACCAGCGATCCAGTGCCGGACCTATCGGGTCGTCAATTTTCGCAGGCCGACCGGAGCGCCAATCCTCCCACGGCAGGAAACTGTACCAGTCCCGCCACTCGGCGCCGGTTTCTGCAACCGTGTCTTCATGCGTCAGTGCGATATAGGCGACCGACACCACCCTGGGTCCGCCCTCGATTTCAGAGGGGTCCCGATATCGATTGCCGAACGTATAAAGCTGCTCCACGTAGTACAAATCAAGACCTGTTTGCGCGGCGACCCAGGCACGCAAGCCGCCCTCGAGACTTTCATGTTGCTCGGGATCGAACGGACCGCTCGGCAGTCCGGGGGAGCGGTCCCGAAGTGCGGGATTGATGATCAGGACCCGCGGTTGGTCGTCCGTGACGGCGACGATAACAACGGTGAGGTTGATCACCATATTGACGGGTGAATTGCTCATTGACAGCTATTATGCTCTCTGCGAGTATAAACGAATATGCTCTTGCGGAGCATAACAGTTTCGCGGGCAAGTAATTGTACTGCGCACGCACGAAAAAGGTGGTTTATGGAACTTAATCAATCAGTTAACGTCGACATGGCCGCGTTGCAGCCGCTTTATCGGCGCGTGCAGTCCGTCATTCCGGATGTTGAATGGCTGGTTCATGCGCCGAATATTGCGGCGATCAATGCGCTCAAAGTCGAGCGCAATGCCGTCATCCTGGCGCACAACTATCAGACGCCGGAGATATTTCACTGCGTGGCCGACATCAATGGTGACTCGCTGGCGCTGGCGCGCAAGGCGGTCGACACCGATGCCGATATTATCCTGCTCGCAGGTGTTCACTTCATGGCCGAGACAGCCAAACTCCTGAACCCCGAGAAAATTGTCCTGATCCCTGACGAGCGCGCCGGGTGTTCACTGGCAGAATCGATTACGGCGGAGGACGTTCGCAAATTACGCAAGAAGCATCCTGGCGTACCGGTCGTTACCTACGTCAATACGTCGGCAGAGGTAAAAGCGGAATCCGATATTTGCTGCACATCCGGTAATGCCGTGTCGATTGTTGAGTCGCTTGGCGCAGACGAGGTGATCTTTCTACCCGACGAATATCTTGCCAACTACGTTGCACAGCAAACCGATGTTGGCATAATTTCCTGGCAAGGACGATGCGAAGTTCACGAGCGATTTTCGGCCGAGGAACTCGAACAATACCGGGCAAACTATGACGAACTTACGATCATCGCACATCCGGAATGCCCGCCCGATGTTCTTGCGAGCGCCGATTTCGTCGGATCGACGGCGCAAATGCAGGAATTCGTACGGACCAAGCGGCCGAAGCGTGTATTAATGGTGACCGAATGCTCGATGAGCGACAACGTTGCCGCAGAAATCAATGATGTAGAGTTTGTCCGCCCCTGTAACCTGTGCCCGCACATGAAGCGAATTACACTCGCGAATATTCGTGCCGCACTTGAGACGCTGGAGCCACGTGTCGAAATCGATCCGACCACGGCGGATCGGGCCAGGATGGCCGTCGAGCGAATGCTCGCGGTTGGCAATTAGCCAAACTTGCCGAAGCGCATTGAAAGATCGACGGCAACGACGTTCTTCGTTAGCGCCCCCACCGAAATAAAATCAACGCCGGTCTCGGCAACTTTACGCAGATCTTCCAGGGTCAAGCCGCCCGAGGCTTCAAGTTCGGCTGGTGGATCGCCTTCGTCACGATTGATGGCGACTGCTTCACGCAACATATCGATCGAAAAATTGTCGAGCAATAGTCGTTCGGCGCGAGACGATAGCGCGTCGCGCAATTCATCGAGTGATTCTACCTCGATCTCGACTGGCATCTCGGCGTGCAGTTCGCGCGCGTTTTCGATGGCCGCCGTGATGCTGCCGGCGCTCATGATGTGGTTTTCTTTGATCAATATCGCGTCGTACAAGCCGATACGGTGATTCACGCCGCCACCGCATCGAACCGCATATTTCTGTGCGAGCCGCTGACCAGGAATGGTCTTGCGCGTATCCAGGATCTTGCAGCCTGTGTGCGCAACCGCCGCCACGTAACTCGCGGTAGTTGTTGCTGTTGAAGACAGAAACTGCAGGAAATTCAAAGCTGTACGCTCGGCCGTCAGGACGGCACGCGCAGGGCCTCGTAGCTGACAAAGAGTGCTGTTGGCTGCGACAGAATCGCCATCAACATGCTGCCAATCGATTTCAATGGAGGCGTCGACCTGATGCATGACCTCTTCAACCCATGGCTGGCCGGCCATGGTCATTGCGTCGCGCGTGATGATCGTGGCGTCTGTTACTGCAGACGCAGGTACGAGGCCAGCGGTCAGGTCACCATCACCGACATCTTCGGCCAATGCGTACTCTACCGAATCGCGAATATAGTCTTTCACGGAATCAGGACCGTCGAGCCAGTAGTCTTGCGGGCTGCAATGTGGCGATGAGCCTGTGCAGTGTCTTTGAGTGCATATCGTTGCCCAATGCGAATTGATACGTTGCCGTCGCCGATGAATGCGAACAGTGTTTCGGCAGCGGCTAATAATTTTTCGCGCGTGTTTGTAAAGTGAACCAGTGTCGGGCGAGTAACGTAGAGCGATCCACGCGGTGCGAGGATTGCGGGAGAAAACGGATCGACGGCACCAGACGAGTTACCAAAACTCACCATCGTGCCGTGCGCTCGCAGGCAATCGAGTGAGGTAATGAAGGTATCTTTACCAACGGAGTCGTAGACTGCGGCAACGCCAGCGCCGCCGGTCAGGCCCTTAACGGTTCCCGGAATATCCGGGTCGTCCGCCATCACAATGTGATCGCACCCCTGCGATTTGGCCAACGCCGCTTTTTCATCCGTGCTAACGACGCCAATAACGGTCGCGCCGAGTTTCTTCGCCCATTGGCTGGCAATTGAACCAACGCCGCCGGCGGCCGCGTACAAAAGAATAGGGTCGCCGGGCTGCACGGTGTAGCTGTGATGCAGCAAATACCAGGCCGTCAGCCCCTTAAGTAGAACTGCCGCTGCAATCTCGTCGGATACAGAGTCCGGAATCGGCACCAGTTGTGCGGCGGTAAAATTGCGGCGCTCCGAGTACGCATCGTTGGGTCTGCCCGTATAGACCACGCGATCGCCAACAGATACTTCTGTAACACCGGGTCCGATCGCCTCGACAATTCCTGCCGCTTCGCTGCCCAGTCCTGCAGGTAACTCTGTTGGATACAAGCCGGTGCGATGATAGACGTCGATAAAATTGAGGCCGATCGCGGTGTGCCTGATTTGCGCCTCACCTTCTGCTGGATCAGGAAGATCCAGCTCTTCCCAGTGCATGACATCGGGGCCGCCAAATTCGTGGATGCGTATTGCGTGTGTTTTCATTTACGTACGCCAGAGGCATCGATCGCGGCGGGAATCATTTCAAGCTTACCCATTGGTATAAGGTTAGCGCCGGACACACCTGGAATCGTGGTCAACTCCCGCAACAATTCCGCGCAAATCTCGATCCCTTCGCTTTCCGGATCCGGTGCCCGCTCCATACGCTCGATGATGTGCTCAGGCAGCAGCGCGCCCTTCACGTTATCCCGCACCCAACGGGCCATATCGGCAGACGGCAACGGCGTTAGCGCCATGATGAAATTGACCCTACGAGTTAACTTTGACGCAATAATATGAGTCATGTATTCGCGGATGACATCCATATCGAAGCAGATCGGAAATTGAATAAAGTTGGCGCCGGCATCGCATTTCCGGAGCAGGTTCTTGGGCGTCCAGTCAGCGTCGGGAGTGAATAATTCGGCGTTGGCTCCGACACGAAAGTCGGACACAAGCGAAGAGTCTTCGTCCTGATTCAGATTCTGTATGTATGTCATGAATTGCAGCGCGGTTGTATCAAAGACGTTGCGCACGCCGAGCTCCTTGCCCTTCAGAATTTTCTCGCCGCGCATCACCATTACGCTGGTCACTCCAAGCGCAGCGGCGCCAATAAAATCTCTCTGCAATGCGATACGATTTCGATCGCGGCAATTCATGTGAAGAATTGGGTCAATGCCCTGTTGTATCAACAGTGCTGCGGCGGCGATGCCTGACATGCACTCTTGGGTGGTTTCAGGCAAATGCACAGCGTCGACCACCGGGCGCAGGATCTCACCTTGTCGAAGCAACGATTCGGCGTCCGGCGCTTCAGACAGCTTCATCTGTGCAGTCACCACGAAGTCTTTCGCTTTTAGGGAGTCTCTAAATGTCATGCGGGATTGTTCTTGGTTGTTGTCAGTATGAGATAGTCTGGGAATATTACCGCGTCCGACCGTATAGAGAAACCGACAGCACACACGCCATGATAGTTACCAAGCATTTTGTCTATATCCATACCTCGCGCACAGCAGGAACGTTTCTCAATAAGCTGATAGTTGAGCATGTGCCCGGTGCGCGCATGCTGCAATATCATGGCCATCTGCGGGACCTGCCGGAGGAGTATTTGCATCTGCCGGTCATTGGCTTTGTACGCAATCCGTGGGACTGGTATGTATCTATGTGTTTTGACTATCAGCGAAAAAAACAATTTGTCTTTAAAGCCTTAACCGAAGGCAGCGCATTAGATTTCGCAGCAACAGTCTCCAGATTTCTAAGACTAGGCGATAACAGCGATATAAGTAAAAGGAATCTGCAGCGACTTGTCACAGTTGCCCCGAAAAGCACTATCGTGAGGAATCCTGGACAAGATGACCTCTCCGGCCTGCGGTCGGAACATTTCGAAAACTATCCTGATAACACCGGCTACTACAGCTGGCTATTCAAACTTATGTACGAATCGGATAGACAGCACGATATTCACATAGGTCGATTCGAAAACGTACGAGAGGAGGCACTGCGCTTGTTCGTAGAGACCGGCACCCCGATCACAAACGGAATAACGTCGTATTTGAAAGAGACCGGCGTGATGAATTCAAGCCGGCGGCCGCGCTCTTTCGTCGAAGGTTACGGGCCAGAGCTCGAACAACTGGTCGCGGAAAAGGACAAATACCTGATCGATCGTTTTGGTTATGATTTCTCAGAAAACGCTAGCTAAGCTTCGGTCGTTCCCTTGCGATCGGCTCGATATCGTCGCCACTGTCTATCGTTCGCGCACACTCATGACCGGAATAGACCGCATGCGCAATGGCGCCGGGCGCACGACAGTCCCCAATACTTTTCACAGAAATAGAATCAGCGCTTTGTAGTTCCTTATACAAATCGTCATTTCCTATTCGATTACCGACAACGAGCAGCGATCCACAGGCTATCGAACTGCTGCCGCCACCCGGATAAACGCTGCTGAGTTGCACGTTGCCATCGCCGAAAT
>CAYWYT010000142.1:0-6842 GCA_964462665.1 uncultured Woeseiaceae bacterium
TCAAGCAGGTATTGGGTTCATGGCACTGATAATGACGTGCTATCCACATCTTGTGTGCGCCGACATCTGATAGCAGGATGTCGTCCGGTCCCATCACCTGCCGTGTATCCCAGATGACTTTTTGCGGACGTATCGAGCCTTCAGTCTCGTCATCTTTATACTCTGCAAAGTCGGCGGCCATGTCGGTACGACACTGTGCTTGGTACGCAAAGTCGTAGTCGGGCAGACCATCTGTGTGGACTTTCTCATTTAGCATCCAAAGCGCGTGCGCGAGGTCACCGATGACTTCCGTTTCCGGATGGTAGTGTTCGTCGATTTCGGTCGGCAGAAAATCAATGTGCAGAATACGATTGTCTTTGTTGGCATTCCATAATTGCGGATGGTATTCGACCATGTCGAAGCCGAGGGTGATGATCAGGTCGGCATCGTCGACGGCCATGGCAACACGGTCTTTGGAGCCGAGGCCGATGGTGTAGAGGCAATAGTCAGCGTCCATGTCGACGCAACCCTTCGCCATGAAGGTACTGATTACTCCAATTCCCGTTTTCTCGCAAAACATTCGCAGTTGCTTGCTCGCTCGGCGTCGAATGCAGCCATTACCTGCAATGATGACCGGCCGTTTCGCGTCTTTAAGCATCTCGAATGCCTGACTAATGATCTTCTCATCCGGTACCGAACGGCGAAAACGACGCGGCACCAACGGTTCGGCGTTCGATTCTTCGCTCGCAACGTCTTCTGGTAATTCGATGTGTACGGCGCCCGGCTTTTCAGTGCGAGCAAGTCGTACAGCTTTGCGCACGATTTCCGGAATCGTGTCCGGATTGAGAATGGTTGTCGCCCACTTGGTGACCGGCTTGAACATGCTGACCACATCCATAATCTGATGTGATTCTTTGTGCAAACGAGCGGTAGACCCCTGGCCGGTTAATACCAACATCGGTGCGCGGTCCATATTGGAATCGGCAACACCCGTTATGAGATTGGTCGCACCGGGACCTAAGGTTCCCAAAGCGCCGGCAGGGTTGCCGGTCAGTCGGCCGTAGATTTCTGCCATGAAGGCCGCGCCTTGTTCATGGCGTGTCAGGATGAATTTGATTTGCTTTGATTCCTCAAGAGAAATCATAAAGTCGGCATTTTCCTCGCCAGGTACGCCGAAGATGTACTCGATGCCTTCTTCTTCCAGGCACTTGACCAGAAGGTCGGATGCTTTCACTGCGGTTCCCCTAATTATTAGTCGTCGATCTTCTAGACCGGTCGGTACGCTCGATTATTTCACATTCGGTTGCTTGCAGGCGGTTTGTCCAGTAGACAGGATGGCCATGAAAGCCAAAGACATCATTGATCTGGTTCTTCTCGCGGCCGCGTGGGGCGCATCGTTCTTGTTCATGCGCCTGGGTGCCCCTGAATTCGGTCCAATAGTGGTGGCGGAGTTGCGAATGCTGATCGCGGCATTATTTTTGCTGCCTATTCTGAAGATGCGCGGTGGCTTCGCGGAGCTGCCGCCGAACTGGAAGCCGCTGACGATGTTGGGTGTTCTCAACTCGGCTATCCCGATGACGCTGCTGGCTTATTCCACGCTCTATGTGACAGCCGGGTATTCTTCCATTTTTAATGCGACCGCGCCGCTGTGGGGAGCTCTCATTGCGTGGGTCTGGCTGTCGGAACGTCTCAGCAAGATAGGTGTCATTGGGCTGCTTATTGGCTTGCTCGGTGTCGCGGTGTTGGCCGGCGACACCGAGAGTCTTGTCAGCCCCGGTTCGATGCTTGCGGTTGCTGCCGCGATTGGGGGCGCATTTTTCTATGGCGTCGGTGCCAACTACGCACGTCGTTATACCAAGCACATGAAATCGTTGAGCGTCGCGACCGGAAGCATGCTTTTTCCGGTAATTCTTCTGTCACCGATTACCGTGGTGTACTGGCCAGACGTCGCGCCATCCGCGCGCGCGTGGATGGCGATCATCGCAATGGGAATTGTGAGTACCGGTTTCGCCTACATTCTGTACTTCCGCCTCATTGCTAACGTTGGCCCGGCCAAAGCGATTACGGTTGCCTACCTGATTCCCGCATTTGCCGTTATCTGGGGCGCGCTCATTCTAGACGAGACCGTGACCGCATTGATGATCGTCGGTTGCCTGATCATCTTCCTCGGCACGGCGCTCGTCACCGGCGTGTTCCCGTTTAGGGGTAAACGCTAGGAATTCGTTCGGCGCGATAAATCGACCAACCTGAATCGTCTTCCTGCAGGCGCATTTCCCAGACTTTCTCCGCAGGCTGTGTATGCGTAACCTCGACCAGGCGTGCCCAGCGTTGCGTGCCCGGGCCCGGCGGTGAATTCTTGCCCTCGGCATTGGTTTCCTGAGCGCCGATCGTAATTAAGATGTTGTCGGTTTGTTCCTGCCAGTCGACATCACCGAGGTAGCGCGCATAGAACTGTTCGTCCTCAGGACCGTAAACCCAGACTTGAGATACTTCCATGGTTTCTTCGTTTACCGAGTACTCGACGGCGCGTGTGTAACTTTCTTCCAGCGCCATGCCTGGGTCAAACGGCGAGGTTCTGCCAACGCCATTGTCGTACAAGAGGTAGGTGCCATTCTCCGTGTGTGACACGGCGTGATGCTTGTAGGACCACCCGACGTCGCCAACCGGTGTTAGCAATTTTTGTTTCCACGGGTCACGCCAGTTGTCGTGATTGCCAAGAATCCAGACCAGCTCGCCGCTGTCCATACTGACTTTGATAACAGCATCCTGGTAGGGGAGAGACATTACGAAAGAGTTGTCTGCCTCCTCGTAGATAATCGCGTTACCGTGAGTCCAGTCATGCACCGGGCCTTCCACGAAGTCGCCGTAGTGGCCGGCCCAGAAGTCTCGCCGCATCGATTTGTAGGCGATGCGGTAAGGGTCGAGAATGTCGTGTAGCTTCCATTCGCGCAAGACTTCGCCTTCCATGGTCATCTCGATAATCACGTCGCCGATCACATTCGCATCAGCCCGCGGTGCCATTGCTTCTGTTTCGCTGGTGTACCAATCTTCAACAACACGGTTCTCTGAACTGAGTACCAACATATTGCCGTTCGGCAAGTCGATATAGTCGTGATGAATGGTGTCCGTTTCGACCGGGATACTACCCTCCGCAATATTTTGCGCGGTACCCTTGAAGTGCCAACGCCGCAGCACGTTGCCGAGAACATCGATCTCGACCAAGCCGCCGCTGCCCGGCCAGATCTCGTAGGTATAAGTGCCGTGAGCGGTGGGCCGAATCTCATGCACCTTGTGTCCCTCAGGCAGGTAATACCAAACAACCTCTCCAGCATTGTTGACGATAACGGCGGGTGCGAAACCTGCCGGCGTCTGCTTTCCATTGGCGCCCCAACGACCATTCACATTGAACAAGGTGACTCCAGCCTCTACTGCGTCTTGCTTGTTTACAGTCACTCGCGGAGTCGGAAACGCATCCGGTAGCGGTGGCGTTTCGAACGTCATAGCCTCAGTGACAGATGTATTGCCGTTCGCGTCGGTTAGCGTCGCAGTGATTGTATGCATCCGTCCTGCGCGCATGCCGAGTACCGGCGCTTCATGGCCGGTCGATACTGCGTCACTCGGGGATACGCTCCATTGCCGTTCGCCATCGTCAATGTTGATCATCAACGTGGATGGCTCGTCGCCCGTAACACGAAGTATCGCGGCTAGCGGTACCGCTGGATTCGGGTTAGCAACCAGACTGACGTCGCTCACCTCTGGGCCGGAACTATCACATGCAGCCAGCGCAAAAACCGAAAGTGCGAGAACAAAAAAACGTTTCATGACGAACTCCTGCTAGAAAATATAAGGTAATAAATTATAAAGACCGAGATGACGGTGCATCGAAATCGATGTCCGGGCCAAGCCCGACGATGTTGGTTGGGCGCATCATTTTCGTGCTCGCATAATAATGCTGCTTGATCGCGAACGGATCGACCGTCTCTGCGACACCCGCAACCTGATAGAGACCGCGCGTGTAGTCCCAAATATTTGGATAGTCGATCAAGCGCTTCTTATTGCACTTGAAGGGTCCGTAGTAGGCGAGGTCGAACCGAATTAGTGTCGTAAATAATCGCCAATCGGCTTCAGTAATGGTGTCGCCGACAAGATATTTTTGCGAAGACAACCGATCTTCTATTGTGTCGAGCGCCGCAAACAGACGGTGGAAACCTTCCGCATAGGCTTCATCCGAAGTGGCAAAGCCGGTTCGATACACGCCATTGTTGATCGCGTGATAGACAAGTTCATTCACTGCGTCGATCTGTTCTCGCAAGGCTTCCGGATAATAGTCTCCGGGCGTCGCGCCTATGCCGTCGAACGCACTATTGAACATACGAATAATTTCGGACGATTCATTGCTCACTATCGTGCCTTGCTGTTTATCCCACAGCAGAGGAACAGTTACTCTGCCTGTAAAATCGGAGTCGGCGGCGAGATAAACCTCGTATAAATAAGTCGCGTTGTTAAGCAAATCCGGGACGACGCCGTGGCCTTCAAGGAAGCTCCAGCCGTCGTCATGAGTGATCGGGTTTACAACGGAGTAGCTGATCATGTCTGTAAGGCCTTTCAACGCGCGATAAATCATCGTGCGATGAGCCCAGGGACAGGATGATGCGATATACAAATGATACCGACCCGCCTCAGCCTTGAAGCCGCCATCCCCGGACGGGCCCGCTTCACCGTCGGCGGTTATCCAGTGGCGAACTTTCGAGTCGGGGCGTACGAAATGACCGCCGGTCGATTCTGTATCGCGTACTTTGTCGACCCACTTGCCTTCAATCAACGATCCCACTTAGGCGTTTCCTCGATCTCAATGCTAATCCCAATCCCAATAATATCGAAAAACTCGTATACTAGGGCAATAATATCGAGAAAGCGGACTATGACTCAGAAACTGTTAATTGCCCTGACTTCCCTGCTGGTGCTGGCGTCTTGCGACAATCGCCCAGCCGTCGAATACGTTCATTTGCCCGGAACGGAACCCGCTTCTGGCGCGAATATGCCGTTTACCTCAGCGATGAAAGTAAATTCCGGCACGGTGGTTTTCTTGTCCGGAATCACGGCAGCGCCGGTGCCGCACAGCCACCCGCATGTGCCGTCCGAGTTCGACGACGTGGATTTCGATGCTGCGGCTCAAACCGAGCAAATCATGCTGCGCATGGCGGAAACCCTGGAGGCTGCCGGTGGAGACATAACAGACGTGATTCAGGTGACGAAGTTTATTGTTGATGTTGGCGATAATCAGAATGCCATTACAGCGACGATGAATAAGCATTTTGGCGACAATCACCGGCCGGCAAGCACCACCATCGGCATCGTGCGACTGGCTACCGATCCCCGCTTTCTCGTGGAGCTCGAAGCAGTAGCGGTTATCAGATAACCCTTCTATTTCAGCAGTTCGTCGCCATCAGGTAGCTTGTGCGTGACCCACATGGCAAGGCGGTGACGAATATTCGGTAGCGACTCCTGCCCGCGCGGTAACGGTGCGATCTCTTTGTCATGTACTAATAGCCGATACGCAAACTCGATTTTCAGATCATGCGAGTCGGTGGCCTCGAACTCGACCACGCCACGTTTGATGGCGTCTGTCATCACCATTTCGAGGGCCTTGCGCAACAGCGCTTTTTCATTTTTTAGTTTTTTCGCCATATCGTTGTAGTCTACCAGTACCTGCTACGTCGCATTATCAGGCATTATGCGTATTCTGCTATTCGATCGAATGTAATTCAAACAAATAAGGGTGTCTCGGTGACGTCAAGAATATCTCGGCAATTTACAATTCTCCTCGCCCTAAGCACAACGTTATTTGCGGCGTGCGGCGCGGGACCGACGAAAGTGACGACCACTCAAAAGCTGGCTGCTGCTGCTGATGCGCCGTACGAAAATGTACTGGTCATTTTTCTCGCGGAGTCATTCGATTCACGCCGTTATCTTGAAACCGAGATCGTGAAGAGCCTGGCCGAGAATGGCACGAAATCTGTTCGTAGCACCTCAATGATGGATAGCAGGACGCCAGTTACGCGGCAGACCTTTGTGGATATGGTCGACGAGATCAATGCTGACGCTATTCTGGTTACAACTATTGCCGATCTGCAATCCTCCGGTAAAGTCGTAAACATGAATCCTCAAGCGACCTACAACTTCCGTCCGACGTATTACTACAATGTATGGAGCGTTGATCTGCAAGAGTACCGAGAGCCACAGGCAGTAGATTTCGAACACAAATTGTCTTTGGCTACGCAGATGTATTCGGTGCAATCCGAGGACGTAGTCTGGGCGATTGAGTCGAACTCCGACGTCATTCAGGCTTTCGATGACGGCCGGGACTATTCGATCTTTGTCAAAGAAGCCAAGGCCATTGTGAATAGTCTCGCCAAGGGCGGACTCATCGAGTAGTAGTTCTGATCAGCTTAGTTCGACTATCGCGCTGGCCGCGATCTCTTGTCCCCACTCCTGTACGAAATGACCGGCATCCGCTATCTCAAGCGGCGGCGGGCAATTTCGAATAACACTATGCAGGTAGCGCATTGCAGGCGGGCCCAATACCGGGTCTTGCATGCCGATAGCCATCAGGCTTTTGCCCTGCCATTCGTTTTGCAACCAGGCGCGTGCCTGGCGCGATAGTGCCGCGCCCGGCGTGTCCGGATTGTCAGGCACCAGACGCGGGAATTGACGTACGCCCGCCTTGTAATTGATATCCGGGAACGGTGCCGCATAGGCAGCTGCCTCTGCATCGCTGAGAATGGGTGTACTGCGCTGCAATAACGTCGCGATATCAAGATCGGGATGATTGTTCGCGAATTCGCGCCAAGCCAGGAATCCTT
>CAYWYT010000143.1:0-6814 GCA_964462665.1 uncultured Woeseiaceae bacterium
CGAAGCAGGGCGGCAGTGGCGGCGGTCTTGACGCTCTACAGAGTGCTCTGACCGGTGGTGGGCACCAAAAATATATTGACCAGCCTGAATTAATGCAGGCAGGGGCAACCCGTGACGATGGCAACAAGATTCTTGGACATCTGTTTGGCGAGAAGGAAGTTAGTCGTAATGTCGCGGCAAAGGCTGCTGAGTCCACCGGCATCGACGCAAACCTGATTAAAAGTGCGTTGCCGATGATCGCAAGTCTGGCGATGGCGGCACTCAGCAAGAAATCTGGTGACGCTTCCAGCGGCGGCGGGCTGAGCGATTTGCTGGGCGGTCTTGTCGGTGGCAGCGACGGTGACGTCGGTCTCGACGACTTGATGGGCATGGCAAAGAAACTTTTCTGATCGATGAAGGATTACGAAAAGCTCGGCGCCTTCTATCTCGGCAAGCGCGTTGATGAAGAATCCAATGAGTTAAGCGACGACGTCGTCCTCTATGACTCGAAGGATCTGACCACGCATGCCGTGATCATCGGCATGACCGGGTCCGGCAAGACCGGGCTCGGCATTGGCATGCTCGAAGAAGCGGCGATGGACAACATTCCCGTTATCGCTATCGATCCAAAGGGTGACCTGGGCAACTTGTTGTTGACCTTTCCGAACCTCGAATCCTCCGATTTTCGGCCGTGGATAAATTCCCGTGCTGCATCTGACAAGGGTCAGACGGAAGACGAGTTTGCCGCAGGGCAGGCGGCGCTATGGAAAAAAGGATTGGCGGATTGGGGCCAGGATGGCGCGCGTATTGCTCGCATGCGCAATAACGTTGAACTGGCCATTTACACACCTGGCAGCACGGCAGGCCTGCCGATTTCAGTCCTCGCTTCTTTTGCTGCGCCGCCACAGGCACTGATAGACGATACGGACCTTTATGGTGATCGCATCTCGGCCACGGCCACCAGTGTGCTTTCCTTGTTGAAAATCAAATCTGATCCGGTGTCGAGCCGCGAACATATTTTGATTTCACGTCTGCTCGATCATGCGTGGACGGACGGTCGTGATCTCGGTATCGCCGAGCTCATCGCTGCAATTCAGAACCCGCCTCTTAAGAAAGTCGGAGTGATGAGCGTTGATTCGTTTTACCCGGCCAAAGACCGTTTCGCTCTGGCCATGAAACTCAATAACCTGCTCGCAGCACCCGGATTCGAAGCGTGGACCAATGGTGAGCCGCTCAAAGCAGGCCGCTTGCTGTACACCGAGTCTGGCAAGCCACGCATTTCGGTAATGTCGATCGCGCATCTCGATGATTCAGAGCGCATGTTTTTCGTATCGATGTTGCTTAACGAATTGATCGGTTGGATGCGGGCGCAGCAAGGCACCTCAAGTTTGCGTGCCATCCTGTATATGGATGAGATCTTCGGCTTCATGCCGCCGGTCGAAAACCCGCCATCGAAGAAACCTTTGCTGACGCTTCTGAAACAGGCGCGAGCCTATGGTCTGGGTCTGGCATTGGCCACGCAGAATCCGGTTGATCTGGACTATAGGGGGCTTTCGAACACGGGCACCTGGATGATCGGTCGTTTACAGACTGAACGCGACAAAGCGCGCGTAATGGAAGGCCTCGAAGGTGCAAGTCAGCATGGCGGCTTTGACAAGCAGAAGATGGAGCGAACACTGGCCGGTCTCGGCAAACGGCGTTTCCTGTTGCACAACGTGCACGAAGACGAGGCGGTTGTTTTTAATACGCGTTGGGCGATGTCCTATCTGGCAGGTCCGCTGACGCGTAATCAAATCAAGAAGCTCGCTGCGCCATCCAAAGCTGCAGCGAAGGCTAACGAGGTTCCGACGAGTAAATCGCCGCAGGTCGCGAAAGAAGCAGAGATGCCTGCGTTGCCGCCTTCTGTGCAGCAATTTTTTGTCTCCGGTAGCGGTGATTCGATCGTCTACTACCCGCGCTTGTTGGCAACGACGGACGTCGCGTTCACAAACGCCCGTTACCACGTCGACGAACAACGCGAACAAACGTATGGCGTAGAGTTTGACGAGGGGCCCGTACCGGTTGATTGGGACAATGCCGAAATCATGGCCCTGACCAGCTCCGATCTCGAAAAGGACCCGAATCCGAAAGCGATCTTCACCGATGCGCCATCGAGCGTACTGCAGCAGAAGAATTTTGTGCAGTGGGAGAAAGGACTTAAACGCTGGATACGGCAGCACGAGACGATCACGCTATATCGCAGCAAGAAGTATCGGTTGATGTCTGAGCCGCGTGAAAGCGAAGGCGATTTCAGGAGTCGACTACAACACGTCGTAAATGAGAAGCGCGACGAGGCAGTGGAAAAACTTCGTAAACGTTACGCGACCAAGGTAACGACACTACAGAATCGGCTATTGCGTGCAGAGCAGGCGATTGAGCGCGAAAAACAACAGTCGACATCCCAGAACATGAATACTGCGATCTCTTTCGGTACCGCTATTCTTGGTGCGTTGCTGGGCCGCAAGCGATTAAGTTCGACGACTGCCGGAAAAATGGGCACCGCAATGCGCAAGGCGGGCAATGCCAAGAAACAGGCGGGTGATGTGACACGCGCGAGGCAAACCGCGGACAAGGTCCGTGCCGATATGGCGGCGTTGAACGAACAACTGTCCACCGAAGTGACAGCGTTGGCAGCTGGCTTTAGCGCGCAGGATGAGCCCCTGACCGAAATAGCGGTGCGGCCCAAATCCACGGATATCCATGTGCCGGTCATCGGATTGACCTGGCTGCCTTATCGAAAAGAAGCCGATGGCAAGCTCGTCGCAGCGTGGCGTGCCTAAGCGTACTTACACTGAACGAAACCTACCAATAGATAGCAGGAGATAATTATGTCCGTAGCACGAGTAACAGAGCTAAGCGTATCGTCGAAGAAGAGCTTTGATGATGCGATCGAAAAGGGTCTTGAGAGAGCGAATGAAACACTGGATAACGTCGAAGGTGCTTGGGTCAAGGATATGAAAGTGACCTGCAAGAACGGCAAAATTGATGCGTATCGAGTCAACCTGAAAGTGACGTTTGTACTGCGGTAAACCTCGCCCACCACTGGATGTCACAATGAATAGATTAGTCACGTTCGTTTCGGTCTTCGCACTTGCGCTTTTGTTTTCTGCATGCAGCAAAGAAGAGGTTTCCGACACAGCTGAAGAGGTTACAGAAGCAGCCGAGGAAGTTATGGATGATGCCGCTGATGCGGCTGAGGATGCCTATGACGATGCGGCAGAAGCGGTTGAAGAGGCCGTTGATGACGCGGTCGATGCAGCGGAAGACGCCTTAAACTGAGCTTGGATTGCAACGTCAGACAAACGTGATTGTCTATAGCCGCATCTAAATCATATTGATCGGCTGTTGAGGCTCAAAATGACTCGCTCCTGGCTTGGGTTCGTCGCTTGCACGGTGGCCGCCTCAGCGGCCGCCGCGCCTGCGATCCTGCCGCACACCTCGGATGACATCACGATCGATGGGGTAATGGACGAGGCTGCCTGGCAGCAGGCCGTAAAAATCAAGATCGATATCGAAACCCGACCGGGCGATAACATCCCTGCAAGAGTCGCCACGGTCGCCTACCTGCTCGAGAACGGCGAAAGCCTATACGTTGCATTCGATGCACGGGATTCTGAGCCAGAGAAGATACGAGCGTACTTGCGGGATCGCGATACTGCCTGGGATGATGATTTCGTTGGCATCATTCTGGATACCTATAATGATGAGCGTCGCGCATTCGAATTTTTCTCGAATGCGCTTGGCGTGCAGATGGATGCTACGAATGACGACGTAAATCAGCGCGAAGATTCATCCTGGGACGCTATTTGGGATTCCGCTGGCAAGATCGGTGAGCTTGGCTACATTGTTGAAATGGAGATTCCTCTTAATCAACTACGGTTTCCCAATAGCGAAGGTAAGCAAACCTGGGGGATCGATCTGGTGCGCTTTTACCCACGCGATAGCCGGTTCCGATTCGGAAACAACCGTCAGGATCGTTCCGTGAGTTGCTATCTGTGTGATCTTGCAACCGTCGAAGGCCTTGAAAACGCGAAACCGGGACGCGATCTGGAAATTGTTCCAACCGTGACCTCGAGCAAGACCGACTCGACGGACGACCCCGGCGTCACGCCGCTACAAAGCGGCGACACGGAAACAGAAGCGGGGCTCAGTGTTCGTTGGGGAATTACTCCCGATATGACAGCCAACCTGACGATTAACCCGGACTTTTCACAGGTTGAGGCTGACGTCGCTCAGTTGGATATCAACAATCAATTCGCACTGTTTTATCCGGAGAGGCGGCCGTTTTTCCTGGAAGGCGCCGATTACTTTACGACGCCCTTGTTGGCGGTCTACACGCGCACTGTCGCCGATCCCGACTATGGGGCCAAAATCACAGGCAAACGCGGCAAAAACACTTTTGGTGCCTATTTCACGCAAGATGCGATCACGAACTTTCTGTTTCCCGGCGCCTTCGAATCCAACATCACATCCCTCGGCCAGGAAAATACTGCGTTCGTCGGTCGTTACAACAGAAGCTTCGGCGACGCATCCAACGTCGGCGCCTTGCTGACAACCCGAGAGGGCGACGGATATCATAATTATGTTGCCGGAGCGGACGCACGTTGGAAAATCAACGATCAGCACAGCGTAAATTTGCAGTATTTGGGTTCTGAAACGAAGTACCCCAATCAGGTCGCCATCGATTTCGAGCAGCCGTTATCGGATTTTTCGGGCGACGCTCTGATGGCTACGTATATCTATAGTTCAAGCAATTGGTCGGTCTATGCCGAGCATCAAGATCGAGATGCTGGATTTCGGGCAGATGCCGGTTTCATAGATCAGGTTGATGTCAATTGGCAAGCGATTGAGGTCGTTCGAACTTGGTACGGGTCCGACGAGAGCCGCTGGACGAGCATGGATATCAGCGGCCTCGGTTATATTACTCATGATGGCAGTGGTCGAATGATTGATCGGAAGTCCAAGTTTCGAATCGGTGCGAATGGCCCCATGCAGTCGCGGATAAACGTCGGCTATGAGAGCGGGGACTTTCTGTGGGACGATCAACTGTACGCCATCGACGAGTTGGTTCTCTACACTGAACTGCAGCCAAAAGGCGGTTTGCGCCTGGGTATTTTAGCTGGGTTCGGAAGCCAGATTGATTTCGAAAATTCGCGCTTGGCGGATCAGATACGAATCGAACCTTTTGTGAATTGGAATATTAATCGTCACTTGTTACTAAGATTGAAGGCCAAGCTTCTCGAACTCGACACCCAACAGGGTGCGCAGATATTCGATGCAGGTGTGTACGATCTTCGTTTGACCTGGCAATTCAGCCGCCGCAGTTTTTTGCGGTTGACCGCGCAGTACACCGACATCGAACAAAATGCCGACGAATACGTTTTTGATGTGGACGCGAACACACGATTCATGGGCAGGGAATTATTGTTTTCCTACAAGATCAATCCGCAGACTGTTTTCTTCCTCGGCTATTCCGATAATTTCTTCGAGGACGATGATTTACTGAAACTCGAAGAAACGGATCGGACCTGGTTTATGAAAATCGGTTATGCGTGGACGCCGTAAACTGACTAGAGTGAGTTGATCGCAACTCGAGCAGAATTGATCGTGGATTCGTCGCCTTCTGACTGCGTCCAGGCAAACACGAGATCCGAATTATGCCGCAGCATTTGCGGCACCGAGAAGGCGCTGGCGGAATTGGCGATGATTCTAACGGGGCCGGTAGAGCCATCAGGGTTCACGCGCTTAACCTTAACTTCTGAATTTCCCGATCCCGTCGATTCCAGCCAGCTGACGGCGACTGCGCCGTCGTCCAGTATTGCAATCGCGGCGCGACCCAGTGTTTCGCTGCGAACGATTTCGATCGGGGCCGAAAATGTCTCGCCACTATCAGAGGAGGTGGCCAGCTGGACCAGAGGCTCATCCGCAGCGGTGAACCAGGCTACGGCGACGAGATCGCCGTCAGCGGCGATGGAGGGCCCGTTGACCGGACATCCCCATATTTCCCAGCTGTCGTCAGCCACCGGAATACCGCTCTGCCAGCGACCATCGATGAGCCGTGTGATGTAGATGTCGCGAATCTCGTCGATGCTGCGGTCTCGATACACCGCAACCGGCCCTGAACTGGCTATCGCCACATCGGTCTGGCAGCAATCACACACGAGCTCGTCTACCAACTGGTCATTACTGCGTAAGGTCATACCGCTGGCGACCGGGTCGTCCGTAACCTCGTTGACCATCTTGCGGCCATCGAGCCACAACAGGCCGGTTTCGCCTTCGTAGCTGTAGATCGAGACGAAGCCGTGCTCGGTGTCTGTTCCGTCCGTATGCGGTGTGGTGGGTGTCGACCAGGTCGCGCCGTTGTCCGCGGATTCCGAGAATGCGATGTCGTAGGCATGCGAGTGGGCGCCAGACAGAACCATCCAGTGTGCCGTCAGGTGTCCGTCAGCCAACGGCACGACCGAGGGCAGGTCGGCCCAGTTGACGAACATGTCCTCAGATTCGGACACTTTCCCTGCAGCGCCCCACGAACCGTCCGTGTAGCGAGAATAGTTCAAGGCCACAGCAGCGGAGTCGGTTTGCAACCAGCTCAACAGGATTTGCCCGTCAGGGGCCGCTGCGAGCCGCGGACTGGTTACTGCGCCAATGCTCGGCACGTCGATTGAGACGGCTTTGAAGGGGGGAGGCGTAGCCGGGCCGGTGCAGGCGACCAGAGCAGCGGAAGTGGCTAACAACGACGACAATTTTCTTGTTTTCATCGCAGCATTATGCGGAATTCGACTGTATACTGCGACGC
>CAYWYT010000144.1:0-6761 GCA_964462665.1 uncultured Woeseiaceae bacterium
TCCAAGGACAAACCAGTGTCCCATGCCATTCGTCGATTCTATGACGCCTTCGTTGAGATGCTGGACACCGATCTCACGCTGGAGGAAATATTGCCGTTCTATGTTGGCAAACTCCCGTACTACCAACGCCTCTATGCTGGCGCTCTAAGCCACTCGGTTTACGCATCTGTGATGCTGGGTGATCAAGCCGCTATCAGTTGCCGAAATTGGCGCACGCTGGCGGCTCCTGCTGAAAAACAAATACCTGTCTTGCACAGGATTAGTGCACAGACATGATGCCTTTCTCACTGTTTCTTGGATTACTGCTGATGACTTTGACCAACTCGTCGCCCGACCTATCTGAATATGATCCCGGCGACACAATCGTGCTCACAGACTTCACATCGGCTGGATCTGACCTGGGCTGGTACGTGATGAATGACAACGTCATGGGAGGACGCAGCGAGGGGGATTTCGAAGCGCAGCAAGGCACACTCAACTTCACAGGCCGCACGAACACCAACGGTGGTGGTTTTAGCTCTATCCGAACAAAACCATTGCAACTCGACTTGTCGAAGTACGCTGGCATCCAGTTACACGTAACGGGCGATGGCCGTCGCTACACCTGGCAGCTGACAACCCCCGAGCGCTGGCGGGGCAGACAGGTCAGTTATTGGGCTGATTTCGAAACCAGCAACGGCTCGGCAAGTGTCGTTAACATTCCCTTCTCCAGCTTTGTGCCCAAGTATCGCGGCTATCAGCTGGACGGGCCGGCACTGGACCCACGACAAATCACCGGCATGGGTCTGATGATCTACGACAAACAAGACGGCCCTTTCGAATTGCAGCTCGCTGACGTAGGCGCGTATTCGGCGAGCACACCTTTTTCACTGCAGCAGTATCGATGGGAAAACCGCGTACTGATCGTCAGCGCCGCAAACGAAGCCGATGAAAACCTGCGCGCGCAGCAGACCGAACTGGCGCTATCATCTGCCGAATTCAAAGACCGCGATATGCTACTTGTCACGCTGCTGGACACTGCAGTGTCTACGGCCGAGGGTCGTGAACTAACAACTGCAGAAGTGCATGCGGCGCGTACCAGCTTAGGTATTCGGCCCGGGTCATTCGCCGTGAGGTTGATCGGCAAGGACGGTTCAATCAAGTTGTCAGAAGAGACTGCTACTCCGATGACGAAGATATACTCGCTGATCGATAGCATGCCTATGCGGCAAAGAGAAACACTTGAGCGCCAGTAGAGACACAGCTGAGAACAAAACCATGCGCGTAGCGATTATTGGCGGCACTGGATTCGTAGGCAGTTACCTGGTCGATGCGCTCATCGCAGCCGGACACGAGCCGTCCTTATTAGTGCGTCCCGGAAGTGAGTCGAAAGTTTTTCACGCCGATAAGTGCAGACTCGTCGCAGGCTCTCTGTCAGATCAGGCGTCGATCAACGCAACCGTCGATCAGTGTGATGCAGTAATCTACAACGCTGGAATTCTGCGTGAAAATCCCAGCCAGGGCATTACATTCGAGAATATTCAGTATCGCGGCGTCGTCGATGTCGTCGACGCCGCAGTTGAAGCAGGCGTGCAGCGTTTTACCTTAATGAGCGCCAACGGAATTCATCCGCCGCAGACACCGTATCAGGACACCAAGTATCGAGCCGAAGAGTATGTGAAGCAAAGCGGTTTGGTTTATACAATATTTCGGCCGTCAGTTATTTTTGGCGACCCGCGCGGCAAGATGGAGATAGCGACGCAACTTTACGAAGACATGATTCGCATGCCGATCCCGGCTGTCGGATTTCATACCGGGCTAAGACCATCCACCGGCGCAGTCATGATGTCGCCAGTGCACGTCCAGGACGTTGCGGATGCTTTTGTGCGCTGCATTGATAATCCGTCAGCCTCTAATAAAGAGTTTGTACTCGGTGGGCCGCAGGATGTTTCCTGGACGAGCATGCTGGAACGCATCGCCAGTGCGGTTAACAAACGAAAAATTATTCTGCCAATGCCAATTTCACTCATGAAGGTGGCTGCGGCAATGCTTGACTGGATACCGGCATTTCCCGTGACCGGCGACCAGCTAACGATGCTGGCCGCAGGAAATACAGCGACCGACGCGGATCTACGGGCGTTAATCAATCGTGATCCTTTGCCATTTTCTCCAGAGACGCTCGAGTATCTGCGCCGTCCAGTCTGACCTGACCGACAGATACGATCTGATACAAACGCATACGAATTTGAAACCACTTAGGCCAGAGCAAGCCGTATCGTACTTCTGAAGATTGAAATTACCTAAAACTCAGGAGTACGAAATGAAACGCTTGAAGAAAACAGCTACGCCGATTGCAATTGGTGCGCTCATGTTGGTCGGATTCACCGCATCCTTAAGTTCGCTGGCCGAAGATATGAGCGGTTCAGCCGAAGCAAAAATGGATATCGTTGACACTGCAGTCGCTGCAGGTCAGTTCAACACACTCGCTGCAGCACTGGATGCAGGCGACCTGATTACGACGCTTAAAGGCGATGGACCGTTCACCGTATTCGCACCAACGGATGAGGCGTTCGCTAAACTCCCCGAAGGCACTGTGGCTTCTCTGCTTGAACCTGAGAACCGCGATCAGCTGGTTGCCATACTGACCTACCATGTCGTAGCAGGCGAAGTGATGGCTAAAGACGTTGTCAATCTTAGCGAGGCGACGACTGTCAATGGCGCGGATGTCGCTATCAAAGTGATGGACGGAAAAGTGCATATTAACAATGCCACCGTTGTTGCTGCAGATGTCGCTACGAGCAATGGTGTTATTCACGTAATCGATACAGTGCTGCTGCCGCAGTAGGGTCCGATGAAACTTTTTGACGCGGCTGCGAATGTCGCTGTTGTCGGCGCCTCCGGTGGAATCGGAGGCGCCGTCTTACAACATCTGAATGATGATCCGTCTGTTGGGCGGATTCATGCGTTTTCGCGCAATGCGAAGAACTCCGTGGACGGCAAGATTCATAGCCTGCCCATCGACCTGCTGGACGAAGAGTCGCTAGCTAGCGGTGTCAAAATCGCAGCGGCCGAGAAACCGCTCGACCTGGTGTTTGTTGCCACCGGGATCTTGCATCGAGAGCCTGCCGTGCGGCCAGAGAAAATGATGCAGCAGCTGTCCATGCATGCAATGTCCGAGGTTTTCAACGTAAATACCATAGGCCCCGCCCTGCTCGCGAAACATTTCCTGCCCGCCATGCGCAGCAACGGGAAATCGGTATTTGCAGTGCTTTCGGCACGCGTCGGCAGTATCTCGGATAACCGACTTGGCGGCTGGGTCTCATACCGCGCATCCAAGGCCGCACTGAACATGGTCATCAAGACACTTTCAATAGAACACGCGCGCCGCCATCCGGAATCGATCGTCGTCGCGCTACACCCGGGTACGGTCGACACAGCGTTGTCAAAACCATTCAGTGGCCGCGTCGCAGCGGGGGCTCTATTTTCGCCGCAACACTCGGCGGCTTGCCTCTTGCAAGTTATCGATGGTCTGAATGTTGCCGACAGCGGTGGCTTTTTTGCCTGGGACGGTAAAGCCATCGAATACTAGGAGTAATTGCTACACTAACGCCATGTTTATTATATTTGCAGGCGGCCTGATAGGCCTCATCAGCGGCGGCTTCGCCGGTCTCGTCATTGGCGCGGCGATCGGCTACGCAGCATCCTGGGGTCTGAAGAAGATCGTGCTTGGAACGCTGCGCGTGGCACAGACGCAGCTCATGGAATCGACCTTCTCGATCATGGGTGCCCTGTGCAAGACGGATGGCGTTGTCAGCCGGGCCGAGATCGATGTGGTCAAGCAGATTTTTACGATGCTTCGGCTAAATGGCGAGCAACGCGAGGCTGCAAAGGCTGCGTTTAATCGTGGCAAGCAAGCAGACTTTGACCTTGACGCTGCTGCTGATAAGTTCGCGACCGTTACGCGCGGGCGCGGTCCCCTGCTACAGCTTTTTCTTCAGCTGCAGTGCATGGCTGTGGCCGCCGATGGCAAGGTTGATCCGGCTGAACACGCAATGCTTGTTCGTGTCGCAACGCGGCTGGGGTTGCAGGAACGTGATGTGCAGCAGCTCGAAGCGCTACTGCGTGCGGCAACGAGCGGACCGGCGGCAGGTGGCATGCACGATGTTAAGAGTCGGCTGAGCGACTCTTACGAGGCACTCGGAGTGTCCGCCGATACAAGTGACAGCGATGTGAAGCGAGCTTATCGCAAGCTCATTAGTGCCAACCATCCAGACAAGCTCGCAGCAAGAGGACTACCGGAAAGCATGCGACCCGTCGCCGAAGAACGGTCGCGCGAGCTCAACAAGGCCTATGACCTGATCAAGGACTCACGCGGCATGGTTTGACGGGGTCTTGAGGTTCGCCAGATCGGATCCCGCTGGCTTCTGATACAGACGCAGACCGAATTCCGGCACGATCGACAGCAGATGATCGAAGACGTCCGACTGTATGTCCTCGTAGGCAGCCCATTCTGTGGTGTTGGTAAAACAGTAAATCTCTATGGGCATTCCCTCGGACCCCAGTTCGAGCTGACGCACCAGTAGCGTCATGCCAGCGTGGATTTTCGGGTGATTGCTCAGGTAGTTGAATGCGTAAGCGCGGAACGTACCAAGATTCGTCATCCGGCGTCGATTGACGTCAGCCTCCACTTCGGTTGTAAGCCCTGCGTTGTAGTCGGCAAGCTCTTTCACTTTGTCTTCTATGTAATCTTTCAGCAAAGCGAAACGTTTGAAATGATCAACTTCGTCTTGCGTCTGGAAACGGATAGATGACACGTCAATTTGAATGGCGCGCTTGATCCGTCTAGCCCCTACCTGCGACATGCCCCGCCAATTCTTGAACGAGTCGGTAATTAGTCGGTGAGTCGGGATTGTTGTGATGGTCTTATCCCAGTTTTGAATCTTGACCGTGTGGAGTTGCACGTCGATGACATCGCCGTCAGCACCGAACTGTGGCATCTCGATCCAATCGCCGACGCGCACCATATCTTGCGCGGTGAGTTGCACGCTGGCCACCAGAGACAATATTGTGTCTTTGAATATCAGTAGCAAGATCGCGGTCATCGCACCGAAGCCGCTGAGCAGCAACAACGGCGATCGATCGAGCACCGCTGCCATGATCATGATGCCGCCGAGAACCCAGACGACAATCTGCACAAGCTGCACGAATCCCTTTAGAGGACGAAGCTTTGCGGCTGGCGAGGCCGAGTATATTGTGTTCGCTGCGCTGAGTATGGCGGTCAGTGTCAGCGTCAACATCAGCACCATGTAACCCATTGCGACATTGCGCATGAGCTGCACCACGCCTTCGGCAAGACCGGGGATGAATGCTACGCCGACATATACAATGAGTGCCGGCAAGACCTGTGCGAGACGACCAAATACATTATGGCTGACTAACGCGTCATCCCAGGAAACGCTGGATCGCTTGGCGAACGACCGAACAACAGCGACCAGCAGGTGTTTGGCAGCCAGGTCGATAATGACTGCAACGGTAAGCAGCGCCAATACGCCGGCGACAGGCGGCAAAAGCACGTGAATTGAGCTCAGTTTTTCGAACATTTTCGGCGTAATCCGGTGTGAGCGGGCGCGAATAGTAGCACTACCGCGTGAACTTCAGGCCCCTGGAACGTCCATTGCAGCGCCGCACTCAGTAAGCACTGGTCATTCTTACTGCCACCGCTTTTGATATCGGGAAAACCCGACCATCCACAATGGTTGCGCTTGGAGCGATGTCCTTAAGCGTCCTCGGATCCGCTTTCAGTGGATTGACATCAAAAACCGCAAAGTTGGCCCGCTTGCCAATTTCTATGCTGCCCATCTCATCTTCTTTTCCCATATCGTAAGCCGCACCAATGGTGATCGCCCTAAAGGCCTCTTCCACAGTGACTACTTCCTGCTCCCCCAGCACTTTTCCGCTGAGCCCGGTGCGATTAACTGCAGCCCAAGCGAGCAGCAGCGGGTTAGCCGGCGCCATGGGAGCGTCAGAATGAAAAGAGAGATTCACATTGTTGTCCAGCACGCTGCGACCCCGCACCATTTCTGCACTGCGTTCTTTGCCTACGCCAACTTTGCTGTACTGCTCTCCCAACACATGCAGATAGAACGGATTCGAGCTGATGATTCCGCCCAATTCAGCCAGCCGCTGAACCTGAGCTTCTTCAGAATAGGCAAAATGGTGAACGCTGAGGCGGTGATCGTATCTGGGCGATTCCTGTTGGAGTTTTTCCAGTGTATCCAGAACCACTTGCATGCCCAGGTCGCCGTTGGTATGCACGATGAGTTGGTAGTCTTCGTTCCAGAAGGCACGTGCAACATCCTCAAAGTCCTCCGGGCTTTGAATCCATTCCCCGTGATGACCGTCGAGATAACCTTGTTTTAGCTGCATCAACTGGGAAAAAACAGCGCCGTCGGTAAACAACTTAATGGTTTTCGGCATCCACTTAATGTGGTCACCATTCTGTTCGACCATGTCACGGGCAATAGCAACGGTTTTGACGGGATTTTTGCCTGCGTGGTCATAAATACTATTGCCGGCGGGCACCAGGTAATAGTCGAATGGCATGACGTCGCTTTCGAGTACATCGATCATCGACTCCAAAAGTTTGGGCGTCAGTTGCACTCCGGGGTCGAGGGCAGCAGTGATGCCACCGGCGTGAGCATAGTCTCGTGCGCGTTCGAGGCCAAGCTTGAATTTCTCGGGCGAAGCAACCAGCGTAAATAACTTCGGGGCGACCATGAAGA
>CAYWYT010000145.1:0-6738 GCA_964462665.1 uncultured Woeseiaceae bacterium
CGTCGGCACTGTCGTGTGCGATGTAGATGGGCATGTCGGCGAATAATTGAATGCCCGCCGCGTTCGCATAGTTACGCAGATCCTGCCACTGATCGAAAAACAAATACTGCATGATCTTTGTAGCCATGATTTCTTGCGCGTGGTCGCGCTCGAGAGTTTGCAGAGCATCTGCATCCCGATGAGCGTACCGGGATTCCCAAAGATGCCAGGGTCGTTCATCATTTTGCGACTTTAGTAGTCGAAATAACGCGTAATCGTGCAGCCACGCTCGGTCATGCTGCGCAATAAATTTCTTGAGCCCGGCTTTTTGCCATTCATTAGCGACTGCCTCGAATCGCTTACAGGCAATTGTCAGCAACTCAGTCTTCAGCGGAATGAGCGCACCGTAGTCAACAATTTCTGTGGGCAGTGCTCTGAGTCCTGATACCTCATCATCGCTTAGTAGGCGCCGCGCTATGAGATCCTGAATATCAATCAACAATTCATTGCCCGCGAATGTCGACAGAGGTTGATACGGCGAGTCACCGTACGCGGTTGGACCGAGCGGCAGAAATTGCCAAATGCCTAGCCGCATGCGGCGCATTGAATCTACAAACGCGCGTGCCTGCGCGCCAATTTCGCCAATGCCGAATGGGCCGGGAAGAGAGCTAATGTGCATGACAACGCCAGCTTCCCGAGAAGTTGGGGCTGCAGGTTGTTCGATTTCAGGCGGCATCGTTTGGAGTGTACATGACGCCAATGCAATCTTGGTTTCGGACTACGGGGCGTCGGGCTGACGCTCGGGAACCGCTACAGCAAACTCCGGCAGGCCGTTGCAGTGTGCATCGATCGCGACCAGACGCGGATAGTCGTCCAGTGGCACATTAAAGCGGCGTGCATTGTAGATCTGCGGTATCAGGCAACAATCGGCCAACGAAATCGTTTCTCCGAATACAAACGGTCCACCGTCGGCATGTTCTGCGGCTGCAGCTTCAGCTGCGCGAAAGCCTTCGTGAATCCAATTCGCGTACCAGCTGTCGCGCTTCGCGTCGCTGATGCCCAGCTCTTCTTTGAGGTACATGAGTACCCGCAAGTTATTCAGCGGATGAATATCGCAGCAGATCGAATTGCAAAAGGAACGCACCGCAGCACGTTGTTTGGCCGAGTCGGGCAACAGCGGGGTCGCCGGACTGGTTTCCTCGAGGTATTCGAGAATAGCCTGCGACTGGCCGAGCCCAAACTCGCCTTCTTCCAGGAAGGGCACGAGCATTTGCGGATTGCGCGTCCGATAGTCGTCTTGTCGATGTGCCGCCTGGCCAGGGAGTAAAGATACGCTGACCGTCTCGTAGGCGATGCCTTTCAGATTCAATGCGAGGCGTACCCGATAGGCCGCGGTCGACCGCCAGTAGCTGTAAAGTCTGGTGCTCATCTAGGCTTCGTATTTCACAACTGTTTGCTCGATGCTGCCAAAAATAGAAGCGCCGTCGGCATCATTCATCTCAATGCGAATGTGATCGCCGAACTTCATAAATGAGGTTTTCGGCGCACCGGATTGAATGGTTTCGATAGTACGAATCTCGGCGAGACAGGAGTAACCGACACCGCCCTCGGAGATAGGTTTTCCGGGGCCATCATCGAGTTTGTTGGATACAGTGCCGGATCCAATAATTGTTCCGGCGACAAGCGGCCGCGATTTTGCGGCGTGTGCGATGAGCTGAGCAAAATCGAAGGTCATGTCGACACCGGCTTCCGGCTTACCGAACGCATCGCTATTGAACTGTGACAATAGTGGCAGGTGCAATTTGTTGTCCCGCCAGGCATCGCCAAGTTCGTCGGGTGTCACAGCGACCGGCGAAAAAGCGCTGGAAGGTTTGGCCTGGAAAAAGCCGAAGCCCTTGCCCAACTCGCCCGGGATCAGGCCGCGTAGCGAAACGTCGTTGACGAGCATGATGAGCTGAATATGCTTACCCGCATCGGCTGCGCTGACGCCCATCGGGACGTCATCGGTAACGACGGCAACTTCGGCCTCAAAATCGATACCCCATGCCTCATCGGCCATCTGAATGTCGTCGCGAGGTCCGAGAAAGGAATCAGAACCGCCCTGATACATGAGTGGGTCGGTCCAAAAGCTGTCCGGCATTTCGGCATTTCGCGCCTTGCGTACGAGTTCGACGTGATTGACGTAGGCGGAGCCGTCAGCCCATTGAAATGCGCGCGGCAATGGTGATGCGCATGCGCTCTGGTCAAACGTCTGAGCTTCGGTTGGCATGCCGGCGGCTAATGCTTCGAGCTGCGGTTTAACAACGGCCCAATCGTCCAGCGCCGCCTGCAATGTGGGAGCGGCTTCAGCCGCGACTACACAACGACTCAAATCTTCGGATACAACAACCAGACGGCCATCGCGACCGTCTTTAAGTGATGCCAATTTCATTATTCAGTGCCTCGAAATTCCAGCTCATGCAGCCATGCGGCATGCTTGGGAGCCTTTTTTGTCTTGCTCCATTCGTCCAGCATATCTGGAGCAACGCGTTTTAGCTCATCGAGTTGTTCCTGCGTCTGGGTATTTGCAACCAATTCCAGGCGATGGCCATTCGGATCGAAGAAGTATATCGATTGGAAAATGCCATGATTCACGGGGCCGAGAACATCGACTCCCTCGCTCTCGATGTGCCCCTTCGAGGCCAGCAATTCATCGTAGTCGCTTACTTCGAATGCGAGGTGTTGCACCCACTGTGGCGTGTTGTGATCACGATCCATCTCCGGTTGCGTCGGCAATTCAAAGAATGCCAAAACGTTGCCCATGCCCGCATCGAGAAAAACGTGCATGTAGGGATCTGGTGCTTTGGTAGATGGAACGCGGTCTTCCGCGAACGCAATCATGAAATCCATATTCAGGACGCGTTTGTAGAAGTCGACGGTCTCTTTCGCATCGTTGCAGCGATACGCTACGTGATGTATTCGTTCCAGCTTCATGATGCTTCCTTTTGCTCGGCAGCATGATCACCGACAACGCCGCGCGCGATCTGATCGCGCTCTATGGATTCGAACAAGGCCTTGAAATTCCCTTCACCGAAACCGTCGTCTTTCTTGCGCTGAATAAACTCGAAGAACACCGGGCCGATCATATTTTCTGAAAAGATTTGCAACAAAAGTCGCGGGTCGCCATTCTTGGTCGTACCGTCAACCAGGATGCCGCGCGGTTTTAATTCATCGATTGGTTCGCCGTGACCCGGGATACGATCTTCAAGCATTTCGTAGTAAGCGTCAGGTGGCGGCGTCATAAATTTCAGACCGCGTTTTTGCAAGCGGTCATAACATTCCAGCAGATTGTCGCAGCTCAATGCGATGTGCTGGATGCCTTCGCCGTTATACGCCATGAGGAATTCCTCGATCTGCCCGGTTCCCTTTGAAGCTTCCTCATTCAAGGGGATACGAATGCGGCCGTCCGGCGCTGTTAGTGCTTTGGAAAACAGGCCGGTGTATTCGCCTTTGATATCGAAGAAGCGAATTTCACGGAAATTGAACAGCGTTTCGTAGAAGTTCGCCCAAAAATCCATGCGACCGCGATATACGTTGTGCGTAAGGTGGTCTATCTCTTGATAGCCGCAGCCTTCCGGGTTGCGGTCGGCGCCATCGAACCATTCAAAGTCGATGTCATAAATTGTGTTTCCGGGCGTGTAGCGATCGATGAGATAGAGCGGGGCACCGCCGATGCCTTTTATCGCAGGCAGGCGCAGTTCCATCGGTCCGGTCCCGATCTCTATGGGCTGTGCGCCGAGCTCGAGGGCTCTGGAATACGCAAGGTGCGCATCCTTAACCCGGAAGGCCATGCCGCACGCGCAAGGACCATGCTCCTGTGCGAAGTACGCAGCTGGACTACCTGGTTCTTCATTGAGGATGAAGTTGATATTGCCTTGCCGAAAAAGCGTAACGTTTTTCGAGCGGTGACGAGCAACGGCTTCGAATCCGAGCAGCTCAAATACTGGCTCGAGAACACCTGGTTCAGGTGATGCAAACTCTACAAACTCGAATCCGTCGAGCCCCATTGGGTTTTCAAAAAGATCGGTCACAGTGTGGTCTCCGCGTAACAAAAGCGTTTCGGCAGTATGTTCGATTTTGATCGATATTGTGTTCAAAAATAACCGTATATGAAGTAAAATTGAAATGAATAATTCAATATTCAATCAAATATGGAGCAAAAATGTCATGAAGTTATCATCCGCGGACCGCCGCCTGCTTGACGCCCTGCAGGTCGATGCAACTCGTAGCCAGATTGAACTCGCTGAGCTGGCCGGAATGTCTCGAACTTCGTGCTGGCGCCGTATTCGTGATTTCGAGGAAGCAGGGCTCATAGAGCGGCAGGTCGCTATTCTTGATCCGCGTCAGGCGGGTTTTCAGATACAGGTATTGCTGGCTGTCGCCATGACAGAGCACACTGATGAGAACCGGCACGACTTCGAGCTGCACGTGCAAACTCTGCCGGAGGTCACCGAGTGCTACTCAGTATCCGGTGAGCGTGACTACGTATTGCATGTCATCGTTAAGGACATGGATGCCTACAATCAATTTCTGAATTCGCAGGTGCTCAAGCACTCGGCTGTGCGTTCGGCGAGCTCGACCTTTGTGCTGCGCCGGGTCAAATACACCACTCACATGCACCTGTCATCCTGATATGGAACAAATTGCGCAAACATGGGTCAAATTATGAATGCGGATCATCACTGTTTTCTTACTGGCGCTGCTCATGACAGCTTGCGCATCAAAACCGTCGCTCGAGGCGCTTGAAGAGCAGGCGTTGGTGTCAGGTGACTGGTCAGCCGTAGAACATCGTGAAGGGATGGTAGAGAACCGTCGCGAAAAGTCTGGGCCAGACTGCCCGAGAGACCAGGTCAAAGTCTGCATTGAGAGCGGACCAGCGGTCGAATGCCACTGCTCGAGGGCAGCCGGCGGTAGATAGCCCCACAAATCCTTAATTCTGCACTGCGAATTTGCCTCTCATGTGAGAGCATTGCGGCTTCTTTGGTGTTCGAGATCCTCGGTGGACGATACTCGTTTATTAGTTGGTGATATTGGTGGAACGAACGCACGTTTCGCGATGGCACGGCGTGGCACACCTGGATTTGCCGATGAATTGCAGCTGCCTTGCGCGGACTACGATACTGCGCACAGCGCTATCGAATATTTTCTAAATTCACGAAATGCGGACGTACCTGAAATTATTTGCCTGGCTGCCGCCGGGCCAGTGGTCGAGCAAAGCGTTCGCTTTACCAATAACCACTGGAGTCTCGTAGCGACTAATTTGGCCAACGATTTCCCAGGCGCCAAAGTACGTCTGTTGAACGACTTTGAGGCTATCGCTTACTCGATACAGCATCTCGATGCAGCGGATAGCCTGCAGGTTGGTCTTCCGGAATCAGGGCCACTGCCGGCGGATAACTATACGGTCGGAATCGTCGGGCCGGGCACTGGACTGGGTGCAGTTGGACTGAAAATGGTCAATGGCACGAGCATTCCGATTGCAGGCGAAGCAGGGCACATCGGATTTGCGCCGACAACGCAGGTGCAACTCGAAATGCTTACAGTTCTAAGGGAGCATTTTAGTCGCGTGTCGTCCGAGCGACTCGTTTGTGGCCCCGGAATTGAAAACATTCACTGGGCGCTGGGTCGTGTTCGTGGGCAGGATTGGCCGCAGCGCTCTGCAGAGGAAATTTTTGTAGCGGCTGGCGGTAACGAAGACGGCAGAGCATCAGAAGCGGTGCAAATGTTCTTCGAGATTCTCGGCCAGGTCGCTGGTGACTTTGCATTGGCATTGGGTGCGAACGATGGCATTTTTATCGCCGGTGGAATCGTACCGCGCTACCCGGAATTGTTCGCGAACAGTGGGTTTCGTTCGGGCTTCGAGAATAAAGGTCGCTACCGATCATTGATGGAAAAAATTCCAACTCGACTCGTCCTGCACAAGAATCCGGGTCTGCTGGGCGCGGCAGCCGTTGCTGCGATGATGGCGGAGGCGTAACGGTAAAATGCAATTGGTCGGCATGCTCGACTCGCCCTTTGTTCGTCGTGTAGCAATCACGATGCGCGTGTTGGGCATTAGCTACGAGCACAACCCGCTGTCCATTTTTCGAACATACGATGAGTTTCGTCAGCTCAACCCCTTGGTCAAAATTCCGACGCTGATCTTTGATGACGGTGAAATGCTGGTCGACTCGACGTTGATCATTGACTATGTTGAATCGTTAGCAGGGCGGTCGCTCATGCCAGTCGATCCTCTGCAACGCCGAGTTGCGTTGCAACGTATAGGCGCTGCGCTGGTTGCGATGGAGAAAGTCGCACAACGCATTTATGAACTGAAGGTGCGACCCGAAGAATATCGCTACGAGCCATGGCTGGAACGACTCAATGAACAGTTACTGTCGGCGATCGATGCGATGGAGTTGTCAGTCGGAGACGTTGACGATAATTGGATGTTTGGCGAACAGCTGTCACAGGCCGATATCACGACGGCTGTGGCGTGGCGATTTGTCAAGCATGCGGCCCCAGCGATAGCGGGCATCACCGAGCGTCCGGCGCTGGACGAATTCTGCGTGCGCGCCGAAAAGTTACCCGAATTTCTGGCCTGTCCACTCGAATAGGCACTCTTGCTAACAGTGCGCTGGGTCACGCTCGCAAAGCGCTCTGATTCGTACACTTGATTCGATACGATTATGTTCGATTCAGGTATGAATTATGTCAAATAGACATGCAAGCTTACCGCTG
>CAYWYT010000146.1:0-6692 GCA_964462665.1 uncultured Woeseiaceae bacterium
AATACAAAGCGATCGAGGCAATAATCGCTGCCAGCGATTGCCAGAATATTTTTTGCTTTGCCGAAATTCCGGCAGAGTTCTGCATGACGACCTTCTTGTAGTCGTCAACGTAACCAATCACGCCGAACGCCAGTGTGACAAACAGCACCACCCAGACGAACACATTCTCAAGATCTGACCACAGCAAAGTACTGACTGAGATCGAGGTCAGGATCAGCGCGCCACCCATCGTCGGCGTACCCGCCTTGATCAAATGCGTATCCGGACCATCGTCGCGAATCGGTTGGCCCAGCTGATTCCTGCTTAGCTTGCGAATCATTCGGGGCCCGATAACGAACGACAGTACCAGCGCGGTGAGTGCACCGAGAATCGCGCGCATCGTCAGGTAATCAAAGACGTTAAAGCCAGACTCAAATTGCGCCAGATACTGTGTGAGATAGAGCAACATGTCAGGCCTCTCTTCGCACGGTTTCAGGAGCACGAATCGCTGTTACTACTCGCTCCATACGCGCCGAACGCGATCCCTTCACGAGAACGTTAACGTCCGAGGTCAATTCATTGGTGACTCGGTTTAGCAACTCGTCAATGCTCTCGAACCACTCGCCATGCTCACCGAATGCGGCAACGGTTGTCTTGCTAAGTTCACCGACAGCAAACAGGCGATCGATACCCTTGTCGTGTAATGCAGAACCTACTTGCCCGTGCAGTTGGCTCGCATCGTCGCCAAGTTCGCCCATGTCGCCGAGAACCATCCAGTTATCGCCATCGAGTTGCGCAACGAAATCGCCAGCAGCCATTACCGAAACTGGATTGGCGTTGTAGCTGTCGTCGTAGAGAGTCGCGCCGTGCAGACCGGCAGCCGGTTGCAGTCGCCCGCTGACCGGCAGCACTGACTCTAACGCCGTCTTGATCTGTGCAGCCGACACGCCAAGCCCAGTCGCAACTGCGGCTGCTGCACAAGCATTGCGAACATTGTGCAATCCCACCAGTGGCAGCTGAATTTCGATCTGCGCATCGGGGAGGTGCAGCAGAAATTGTGAATTGTCTCTGCCAGCATGAATTTTCGTAGCGAAGATATCGGCGTTGTCGCTCAGCCCAAAGCTGAGCACCTCAACGTCATCGACCAGTGACATCCAGTAATCGTAGAAATCGTCATCCGCATTAAGAATCGCGATCTTCGGTCGTGGGCTGCCCTGCAGGATTTCTCCCTTGCCGTGAGCAACGCCGGTAAGCGATCCAAAGCCTTCGAGATGCGCTGTACCCGCATTCGTAATGACGACGACATCCGGTAACGCCAGCGACGTCAGATACTCGATTTCGCCACCGTGATTTGCGCCCATCTCGAGTACGGCAAAACGATGTGACGCTGCAATGCGCAGCAGCATCAGGGGCATGCCGATTTCGTTATTGAGGTTTCCGGCGGTCGCTATTGTCGGCGCTGCCTGTGCAAGACAAGCGGCGATCATTTCCTTCAATGTAGTTTTACCGTTGCTCCCCGTGACCCCGACAACCGTCGCCGTATGTTGTCGTCGCCAGGACGAGCCGAGCCGCCCCAATGCCAGTCGCGTGTCGTCGACTGTAATCTGCGCGATGTCGTCTGCGACCTGCGACGTAACCACGGCACCGGCAGCATCTTTCATGCTTGCCTGTGAGACGAACTCGCCGCCATCAAAATTAGGGCCGGATAAGGCGAAAAACAATTCACCGCTTTGCACGCTTCGCGTATCAGTGCTAACGCCAGAGAACGAGCGATCATCACCATGCAACACGCCTTGCATGGCATCTGCAGCGGCGGCGAGCGTCGAATTCATGCTTCTGCCTCCGCACGACGTGCAAGATTTGCTGCCGCCGAACCGAGATCCGAAAAGTCGCGGCTTTCAGTGCCAATCAGCTGATAATTCTCGTGACCCTTACCGGCGATCAGAACAATATCTTGTTCATCGGCGCTCGAAATCGCCCAGGCGATCGCGGCAGCCCGGTCTTCGATCACCGTCAGGTCGGCGCTTTTTTCGACGCCGGCAACTATCGCTGCGATGATGTCATCGGGCGCCTCTGTACGCGGATTGTCGCTGGTAATGACGATGCGATCAGCGCAGCTTGATGCGACCTGACCCATTTGCGGGCGCTTGCCCTGGTCGCGGTCACCACCGCAGCCGAACACAACCCAAAGTTTGCCGTGGCAATGCATGCGCAATGATTGCAGCACTACCTCTAGAGCCGCAGGCGAATGCGCGTAGTCGACGTACACGGCTGGCCGTTCGATATTGGCAGCAACGCGTTGCATCCGTCCCGGCGGTGCCTGAATTTCTTCGAGCACGGCACAGGCTTTGTCGATCGGCACGCCCTGGTTCAACAGTAACGCCAATGCGATTAACGCATTTTCTACGTTGAAGTCACCGGGCAGCGGTAGCTCGAACTCGCAGTCGCCCCAGGAACTATGAATACTGACATCAGAGCCGTTTTCAGTGGCCACGACAGAGCGCACGAACACGAATGGGCGCACGCTTGCCGCGCGGTCTGTGTCAGTGGACACCGCGATGACATCGTGACCGCAACGGTCAGCAAGCTGTGCACCGAACTCGGCGTCAAGATTGATAATTCGTTGCTTGGCGCTGTACTCAAAAAATAGTCGTGCCTTGGCGTCACCATAACTCTGCATATCGCCGTGATAGTCGAGATGATCGCGACTAAGATTGGTAAACAAGACTGTATCGAAGGCGATGCCGTCGACGCGGTTTTGTGCCAGCGCGTGCGACGATACTTCAATGGCCGCAAATCTCGCGCCCTGGTCGCGAAACTCTGCCAACTGTTTGTGCAGCTCGATCGTTGCCGGCGTCGTCATGCCCTCACCGAGGTCAACTTCACCGATGCCGGAACCGAGCGTGCCGATATAGGCACATGGCTCGCCGAGTCTTTCGAGGCATTGTGCAATGAGCCAGGCAACGGTCGTCTTGCCATTGGTGCCGGTGACGCCGATAACGCGCACACTGGCCGAAGGTGCGTCGAAAAAACGATTCGCGATATTGCCAAGGTGCTTGGCCAGATTTTCTATCGCCAATAACGGTATTTCGAAATCGCCCTCAGGCAACGTTGCAGTGCTCGCGTCATAAGCGACCGCTACGACACCCGCTTTGACCGCATCATCGATGAAGTCTATGCCGTGATTACTAAGGCCTTGGCAAGCGAGAAACAGGTCGCCCTCGGCCAAGCTGCGGCTATCGCTGGAAATACCCTGTACCGGAAGGTCTGGCGCATCCACATAACCCTGCAGCAAATCCGCGAGCGTTAAACCTTGCTGAATTTGTTCGGCAGGCATGCTCATTTACCCATTGCCTGCATTGTGCTGTTCGGCTCGCGTGCTGGCAGAGCGTCGGGCGGCACTGCAAGCAGTCGCAATGATTCGGACATGACGTCGGCGAACACCGGCGCGGCGACATCTCCACCGTAGTACAACTCGCCACTCGGCTCGTCGATAACAACAACCGTCGCGAGACGCGGATTGCTGGCTGGGGCGAGCCCGGCAAAAACGGATATGTATTTGTCTTTCGAATAACCGCCGACTGCAAACTTCTTTGACGTCGCGGTCTTTCCTGCAATTCGATATCCCGGCACCGCGGCTCCCGCACCTGTGCCACCGGGCCGCACCACCTCTTCGAGCATGCGAAGTACAGCTACAGCAGTGTCCTTCGACACCATTTGCGTGCCTTCACCTGCTTGCTCCAGCTCGGTCAACGATATCGCTTGCATCACGCCGTCATTGCCGAGGATCGCGTAAGCCTTTGCGAGTTGCAGCGGCGTAACAGACAGTCCGTAGCCATAAGAAAGTGTTGCCTGACTGATCGGCCTCCAGTGATCGTAATGTGTCAAGTTGCCCTGAGATTCCCCAGGAAAACCGCTTGCGGTCATCGAACCGAGACCAAATTTCGACATTGAGTTCCATAATTGATCTGGCTGCAACGACATAGCGAGCTTGGTTGCGCCTACATTACTGGAGCGCACGAGAATCGTTGTCAGGCTTATGCGGCCAAGATTGCGGTTGTCTTCAATTTTTTTGGCGCCGACCGTTACGTATCCGGGCGATGTATCGATGACACTACTGGCACGATAGTCACCGCTCTCAAGCGCCGCCGCCACAATCAATGGCTTGATACTCGAGCCCGGCTCGAAGATGTCGGTAATGGCGCGATTGCGATAGCGCTGGGCGACCAGTTGCGAGCGATCGTTCGGGTTGTAGGTCGGTTGATTCGCCATTGCGAGAACTTCGCCGGTATCGGTGTCGAGCACTACGATCGAACCAGATTCGGCATTGTTTAGTTTTATCGCGGCCTTGAGTGCTCGGTACGCCACGTACTGAATTCGCAGATCAATGCTGGTGCGCAGCTCTTTGCCATGGTGCGGCGGTCGAATGCTCTCGACATTCTCAACCGAACGTCCCAGTCGGTCCTTGAGTACGCGCTTGGCACCCGACTCTCCAGCTAACCAATAGTTATAGGCGAGCTCGAGTCCCTCGAGACCTTTGTCATCAATATTGGTAAAGCCGACCAGGTGGCCAGTAACTTCACCCGCCGGATAGTAGCGACGATACTCGCGCTGAATATTGACCCCGGGCAGCTTTAGAGACATGACTTCAGCCGCCTTGTCGGGGCTGAGGTGCCTTCGCAGGTAGACGAAGTCCTTGTTCATACTGAACGTGATCTGCCGAATTAGTGTCTGTTCGTCGAGACCAAGCGCTCGTGCCAATGCGGGTATCTTGTCTTCAGCGAGAGCGAGTTCTTTGGGGTTGGCCCAGACGCTGTCGACCGGCGTGCTGATGGCCAAGGGTTCGCCGTTACGATCCGTAATCGTGCCGCGATGCGCCGTAATACTCTCTGTGCGCAGATGTCGTGCATCGGCCTGCTGAGTGAGGAATTCGGTATTAAATACCTGCAGGTGTACTGCACGTGCGACCAGCGAGGTCGCCACCAGCCCAAAGAACACACTGACCAGCGTGACTCTGCCAACGAATCGTTTTGCAGTTTGAGTTTTTGTTTCTGCGCCGCGTGTCATTGTCGTTCAATTACGAAAATTTCCGCGCTGGTCGGTCGCACCAGAGAAAGATCGTCAGTCGCGACCTGCTCGATGCGGGCATGTGTGGCCCAGGTGCTTTGTTCGATTTGTAGCTGGCCCCATTCGATATTCAACTCGTCGCGTTGGTGCGTTTGCGCTTCCAGCTCCACGAACAACTTGCGCGACTCGTGCTTGGTATAGATCAACGCGATCGCGCTCAGTACGCACACGACAGCGAATACAACGACCAGTAGAAAGGGTTGGCGTTTGCTAACTACGACGGCCATCAGACTCTCTCTGCCACTCTGAGGCGGGCACTGCGCGCGCGCACGTTGTCTGCAATCTCTTCGGCGCTGGCCGTGATCACTTTGCCGATCAATTTCATTTTCGGCCGAAATTCCACGGGCACATCAGGCATGCCACGGTATTGTTCGGACTCGCGTGATGCGTCGCGCATGAAGCGCTTCACGATTCGATCTTCCAGGGAATGGAAACTGATAACGCAGAGTCGGCCGCCACTTTTCAGCACGTCGATAGTTTGTTCCAACGCCGTTTCGATTTGTCCCAGCTCGTCATTGATAAAAATTCGAATCGCCTGAAACGTCTTGGTCGCCGGATGCTTCTTGCGTACATGCGCGGGCACTACGGACGCGATAATTCCTGCGAGCTGCAGCGTTGTGCGAATTTTGTCGTTGTCGCGAGCGTTCACAATGGCTCGTGCAATACGCGGCGCGTCGCGATCTTCGCCGTATTTATAAATCACTTGCTTCAAGGTCGCTTCTTCCACGGATTGCAGCCAGTCGGCGGCAGAGACACCTGAATCGGGATCCATGCGCATGTCGAGCGGTCCATCGCGGAGAAAGCTGAAGCCGCGCTCGGCCTCATCCAGTTGCGGTGATGAGACGCCCAGGTCAAAGAGCAAGCCGTCGACTTGTCCCCCAATTCCCTGTTTCTCAAGGCATGTCGCCAGTTCTGCAAAATCGCTCCTTACAATCTCAATACGCGGATCATTCGTCAGCTCGGTCGGCGCAGAATCGATTGCTTGCGGATCGCGGTCAATCGCTATCAATCTGCCTTCCGAATTCAGCCGCTCGAGGATCGCTCTACTGTGCCCCCCGCGGCCGAAGGTTCCGTCGACGTAATTACCGTCTTGTTTTATTGCCAGCCCTTCGAGGACTGGTCCGAGCAACACCGGCACATGCGCGCTGTTGCTCATAGAGAGTCTTCCGCCCTAGAACGAGATGGTTTCGAGATCCGCTGGCAACTCACCGTCACTGTCGTCGGCCAGCCATGCGTCTCGTTTTTCGATCCAGGAGTCTTCATCCCATAATTCAAATTTGTTGCCTTGTCCTATCAACATCGCTGCCTTGTCGAGCCCAGCGAAATCTCGTAATTCTCGGGACACGAGGATGCGACCGTTGTTATCCATGTCGACCTCGGTCGCGTAACCGACCATAATCCGCACTATGTTGCGCGCGACTTTGTTCATACTTGGCAAGCGCACCAGCTTGCGCTCGAGTTCTTCCCAATCCGGCATTGGATAAACCAGGAGGCAGTGATCCCTATCGACCGTTACAACGATTTCGCCGCCACAACGGGAGGTCAGCCGCTCCCGATACCGGGTCGGTATTGCCATACGCCCTTTG
>CAYWYT010000147.1:0-6681 GCA_964462665.1 uncultured Woeseiaceae bacterium
CGCCTTTGAATCCTGGCGAAGTTCGTGTTCAGGATGAGGAAGGCAAAGAAGTAAGCTTCTACATCACGGGTGGCATGCTTGAGGTGCAACCGCATCAGGTAACTATTCTTGCTGATACTGCACTGCGTGGCTCGCAGCTCGATGAAGCGGCTGCACTCGCGGCGAAACAAGAAGCAGAAGAAGCCCTCGAGGGCGCGGCAAATGAAACTGATGTTGCTCGTGCTTCGGCGGAACTCGTTGAAGCGAGCGCCCGTTATCGCGCAGCGCAGAAACTCAAAGGGCAAGGTTAAGGCTGAGCCTTAACCTTGCCACCGGCCTGATGCTGCACCTGGCCTTCCCACCGATCATGACTCTTGAGTAGTGCCTCCAGGGAGTCCTTCAGCGCAAGTAACTGATTATCATCAAGATGTTGTCGCAAATTTGCCTCGACCCAGGTCCCTAGCAGCTCAAATGAACGCTCCAGAACTATCGCCCCGCGTTTCGTGAGGCGCGCCATGATCACGCGCCGATCCGTTGTTGACGGAACTCGCTTAACAAACCCGGCCTTTTGCAAGCGGTCCATCATCTTGGTGATGCCTGCTTTTGACAGGTAGATGCGTTGCGAAAGCTCGCTGAGCTTGAGTTCGCCCCCGCCCAGCATCAGCTGTTTCAGCAAGTCTTGTTCTGCGAGGGATAGCCCAACTTCTGCCTGTAAATAACGGCCGAGCTCTGCGGGCAGGTGAGTGCCGGCATGCACCAGGCTGACCCAAGTGAGCATATAGTCGTTTTTCGTGATTGCCATCACCTAATTCTAGTTAACTCGATAATGGTTTTCCAGTTAACGAATAAATGGCTTTCCAGCTAACGATTAAATTGTTTACCGGTGTACCAGTTAGTCCTGGCAGGCCTCGCAAAACTTCAGCGTTCTGCTTTCCACATAGCCGAAGAACGGGTTATAGCGAAGTCGCATCAACCGGCCTAATGGTATGGCGAGAATCGCCTGCTCACCGCGCGGCGCCATATTGTTGAATGAGCTCGTATTCGGTAAACCATCTTCACCATACGCTCCGTATTGAGCATCCGTTGTCTTGAACGGAATCGCAACGTGCGACAGTGAATAAACGCCGCGCGGCCACTCGTACGGCAAATCGATAGTGATCGGACCCATCGCGCCGGCGAGGCGCGTACGTGACTGAATATGTGTTGATTGTTCGTTGCGATTCGTAACGAGCGTGTACAAATATTTGGCGGGCGCCTTGCGTTCGAGCTCCTCCAATAAGTCGCGTTCGCTGTCGATGATGAAATGCTGAATAATTTCCGAACGATTGATGTCGAAAAGCACCAGTTCGTGATCGTTGTTCGGCATCTGATCGAATAGGTTGTAAACAAGAGCATCGGTACGCACCGTCGAATCGACCAACGACTGAAAAGCAATTGTTGGCGGCAATAAAGGCGCATTTTCAGTGCTATTGAGTGCCGCCATCTTGCGGACGATGTTCTCCGACAGTTGGAAGGCCAGATAGCCGCCGTTCTTTGGGAAAGAGTTGTACTTGTAAGGGTCGTACTCTGTCTCGACCTGCATCCAGGCGAATTTACGAAAGTATGGAATGGAAGCAAGCGCCAGATCCCAGTCAGTGAAACGCGCGAAAGGTGTAACAGCGATTGACGGGGAGTAAAGAAATAAACGATCAGGCATCGGCAGCGATTCGTTGAGCGCGGCGTCCAGCGAGTAGTCCACAGCGAGCGCGGCTCCCGCCGAGTAGCCACCGAAATAAACAGGCATCTCGGGGCCGACTTTTTCGGCTACATGCTGCATCCCAGAGCGTGCAATAGCGCGCCAGTCTTCGAGCTCTACGTCCTTCAATCCCGTAGGAATAGTGCCGTGTCCCGGCATACGAAAAACTGCAACGTACAGACCGTGACTTGCGAAGGTCTCGGCCAGGGCCTTTACGCTGTAGGGGCTGTCGGATGCTCCGTGCAACAACAAAATGCCGCCGACAGGGTTCGGCGTGTCGATGATAAAGGAGCGATTCCATGCCATGCCCTCTTCACCAGCGTAGGCCGCGCCTTGCTTATTATAGCGATTGAACAGATCTCTGTTCTCAGAGCCGACCGCTCCGTAGACGTGTTCGTCTATCTCAGCGAACAGGCGATCTTCAAGCTCACGATACTCGCCAAGACTAATTCCGTCCGGGTAGTCGCGGGCGCGAAACTCGTGCTCTGCTTCATAGGTATGCCAGACTTGCAGGTCGGGTAGCCTGCTGCGCGCATCAACCGCCCGAAACACCCAAATTGTTACGACAACCGTTACACCGAGGGCAACCACCCGAAGTGCGATTCTAAACAAGCGCCCCGTTAGCTTTCTCATGATTTTCCAAACAAGGGTAGCGTCCCGAGGCGATCAGAAGTGTCGATTGCATTGCCGTCGCTGTCGCACAGCGCATTCGGAGGATCAAATTCTTGTGTTAATGGCGTTACGATAAGCATCGTTAACAAACTGGCAGCGAGTCCTATGAAGTCGGCCGGCAAAGCGGGTGCAACTGCAAGCGTTGTCAACCACCCGATTATTCCCGCGCCCATTGCCGACAAGGCACCGGTGCGATTCGCCTTGCTCCACCACACGCCCATAATAAAAGGAACGATGATTGCCGCCAGACCAAGAATATTGGAATCAACCATCAAATCAAAAACCTTTTGAAACTGCAGAGCAACGACAACAGCGACGATGCCAACGACGGGAATAGTCACCCTTGCGACTAACAGCGACTGCTTGTCAGAAGGGTTCTTCCTAAAAAGGGGAAATGCGTTCTTCGCGATTATGCTCCCCACAGCGAGTAGGGCGCTATCCGCAGAACTCATGATTGCGGCCAGTAGCGCGCCAACGAAGACAGCTACAGCAATTGGATGGAGATGTTCGATCATCATCGCCGGAATCACGGATTCGGACGACTCCAGCTCCGGCATTGTGACCGTCGCAATAATTCCGAGAGTCACCGGGATCATGCCGAATACAAGGTAGCCAATACCGCCGAAATAAAACGAATTCTGAGCAACGCGCTCGCTCTTGGATGCCGCGACACGTTGGCACAGGGTCTGCGCAGAAATATCGACGACACCAATGATGGTCCACGCACGCAGATAATTCAGCCATTCTTCGGCTGTGTTATCCAGTGGAATCATGCGGAATGAATTTTCTTTGATATGTGGTGCGACGGCACTCCAGCCACCAATATCTATCAGAACAACTGCGAACAGCACGACCAGCCCAATGACGATAATAATCATCTGTATGAAATCGGTCAGCGCCACTGCCCACATACCGCCAATAGCTGTGTAGAAAACGATTATGATCGCGCCGCAGATGATTCCGACCGGCAACGGGATTCCGGTTAATGACAAGAAAATCAGCCCGAAGCCGACCAGCATAGATGCAACCCAGACAGTATTAGAAAAGATCTGCACCGCAGTGATCGCCATTGCGGCAGTCGTGCCGTAGCGCTGCTGCATGAAGTCAGCGACCGTAATGATCTTAAGTCGGCGGAAGGTCCTGGCGAAAAACAGACCGATCAGAATGAGGGCAAGCGCACCACCCCATGGGTCTTCAATAACGCCAAGCATGCCATCATCATAGGCCGCGCCGGCACCCCCCATGATCGTGCTGCCACCAAACCAGGTTGCCATCACTGTAACTGCACACAACCAAACTGGAAGCCCACGACCAGCGACCATAAAGTCGGTAACAGAGTGCGATTTCTTCGATGCATACAGGCCGACACTGATCATGATGACCATGTAGATGGCTACGCCAATGAAAATCGTGGTTTCTGTCGACATCGTTTCTTCTTTTTTTCCGAGTGGTAAGACTAGCATTCTTTGCCACGATTGCCGCACACCCTCACCACCACTCATGCGGTATCATTTACGACTATTATTTTGTAGGAGCGGCTGCAGCCGCGATCGGGCCTAAAGGCCCTCCAACAGGGAGATTTACGCTTGGGGTTAAGCACCATCATCCTTGCCGCTGGGCAAGGCACTCGGATGCGCTCGGATTTGCCGAAAGTGCTGCAGCTATTGGCCGGGAGGCCATTGCTCGAGCATGTTTTGGGACTCGCCAGAGGGCTTGGCGCCACTGATATTGCGGTCGTTTACGGTCATGGTGGAGATGCCGTGCAAGCTGCCTGCGGCGGAGACAATTTGCGCTGGGAACTGCAGGCTGAGCAGCTTGGCACCGGGCACGCCGTGCAGCAGGCAGCGCCGGGGATTCCAGACAACAATCAGGCCCTGATTTTGTACGGCGATGTACCGCTGCTAACGGCATCAACGCTACGACGATTGCTAAGTGCGACCGCGGCGGATGCGGTCAGCGTTTTAACTGTCGACATGGCTGATCCCACTGGTTACGGCAGAATTATTCGTAAAGAAGGCAGCGTAATTGCGAGCATCGAACAAAAGGATGCGACTGACGAGCAGCGTGCCGTTACGGAAATAAACACGGGCGTCATGGTCGCGCCGGGAGCCAAGCTCAAACAGTGGCTGGCCGCGATCGGTAACGATAACGCTCAAGGCGAGTATTATCTGACGGACGTGATAGCGCTTGCCGTCAAGGACGGCACCAACGTCAACGGCATAAAGGCCGACAATGGGACAGAGGTTATGGGCATCAACGACAAGAAACAATTGGCCGAAGCCGAACGCGCACTGCAGGCGAGACTCGTCGATGAGCTGATGACGCAAGGTGTGGGCTTTGCCGATCCGGCACGAGTCGACATTCGCGGTACGCTGACTTGTGGCAAAGATGTGTTCATAGATGTAAATGCCGTATTCGAAGGCGACGTGCATCTGGGTGATGGCACCCACATCGAATCAAACAACCTGATTCGCAATAGTCGATTGGGCACAAATACTATGCTGCACTCCAATTGCCATATCGAAGGTGCGAGCACCGGTGATGCTTGCGAGATCGGACCGTTTGCACGTTTGCGTCCGGGCGCTGAACTCGCCAACAACATTAAGATCGGAAACTTTGTCGAAGTTAAGAAAAGTACGATTGCCGATGGCAGTAAAGTAAATCATTTGACCTACGTCGGTGATGCGCAAGTGGGTAGCGGCGTGAACATCGGCGCCGGCACCATCACCTGTAACTACGATGGCGCTAACAAACACAAGACGACGATTGGCGATAACGTATTTATCGGCTCGGGCGTCAACCTGATCGCGCCGATCGAAATCGGCGAAGGCGCAACGATAGGCGCGGGCTCAACGATTTCCGAATCCGCTCCCGAGCAGCAGCTAACGCTCGAGCGCTCCAAACAAATAACGATCCAGGGTTGGAAAAAACCCGTGAAGAAAGGCTAAAAAATATGTGTGGAATTGTCGGCGCTGTCGCCGCAAGAGATATCGTCCCGGTCCTCGTCGAGGGTCTGCGTCGTCTCGAGTATCGTGGTTACGATTCGGCGGGCGTAGCTATCATCAATGAGAACAACGCCATCGAACTGCGACGCGCCGTGGGCAAAGTCGCTGAGCTGGACAAGAAGCTCGAGAAAAGCCCGATGCAGGGCAAGATCGGCGTCGCACACACACGCTGGGCAACCCACGGTGGCGTAACCGAAGAGAACGCACACCCACATGTATCCGGTGGGCGCGTGGCCGTCATTCACAACGGCATCATCGAGAATTTCCAGCCGATCAAAGACGAGATGCTCGCAAAAGGCTATGTCTTCGACTCGGAGACAGACACTGAAGTTGCCGCACATCTTATTTACGACTACCTGAAGCAGGGACTTGATCTGGTCGAGGCGGTCGGCAAGGCCGTTGAGCGATTCGAAGGTGCATATGCATTGCTCGTTGTTGATGCCGAAGACCCGGATCGCATTGTGGTGAGTCGTGTGGCAAGCCCGCTTGTTATCGGGCTGGGCGATGGCGAGAACTTCGTCGCCAGCGGTATACCGGCGTTATTGTCGGTCACGAAGAAGTTTATCTATCTTGAGCAGGGCGACCTTGCAGAGATACGCCGTGACGGCGTGAGCATTGTCGATACGGAAGGTAATCCGGTTACTCGCGAAGTCCATGAAACCGAGTGGGACAGCGCTTCGGCGGAAAAAGCGCCCTACGACCATTTCATGTTGAAGGAAATTCACGATCAACCCAGCGCATTGGCGGATACGCTTTATGGACGAGTCGCAAATCAGCGCGTCCTGCCGGAATCGCTGGGTTCGCGCGCTGAGGAGATGCTGAATAAAGTTGAGAATATTCATATCGTTGCTTGCGGTACGAGCTACCACGCCGGCTGCGTTGGAAAATACTGGATTGAAAAGATTGCTGGCATACCGACCCAGGTCGAAATCGCGAGCGAGTATCGCTATCGCCAAGTCGTAGTGCCCGCGAATACTTTGTTCGTCACCCTGTCGCAGTCAGGCGAAACCGCAGACACACTCGAAGCACTGCGCATGGCGAAAGAGCTCGGTTACCTCGGCTCGCTTACCATTTGCAACAGCGCGCACAGCTCGATGGTGCGTGAGTCAGACCTAGTCATGATGACGCAGGCCGGTCCGGAGATCGGCGTAGCGAGTACCAAAGCATTCACAACGCAATTGCTGTCAGTACTTCTTGTGACTTTGATGATGGCAAAACATCGCGGCATGTCAGACGAAGACGAGAAAGAGTACGTCGCGAATCTTACGCATGCTGCCGCAGCTTCCGATT
>CAYWYT010000148.1:0-6668 GCA_964462665.1 uncultured Woeseiaceae bacterium
CAATAACCTTCGGCGAATCACCTTCCATCACTGCTACGCAGGAGTTGGTGGTGCCCAGATCAATACCGATTATTTTTCCCATGTCTCTACTCCGAATTCTTGGTCAATATTACTAAACTGGTTGATAAGTGGGGCCGCTAGCATAGGTTTCAAGCGGACCGGGGCAACTAATTCATACACCGATCAGGCAGATTCCTACTCTTGCGGCATCTCGGCGGCGACCACCACCATTGCGGGGCGCAATAGACGACCATTCAGGGCGTAGCCTTTCTGTGCAACTACCAGCACAGACCCCGGCTCTGCATCCGCTGATGGCTGCATGCTGATAGCCTCATGCAGTTCGGGATCGAACGGTTCGCCGAGCGGGTCAACTTCGCTGATACCAAAGCGTTCGAGTGTCGCGATGAGGAGCTTCAAGGTCGCTGCACTGCCCTCAACCAGACTTGCGGCATCCGCAGTCTGGGCGGCATCAATTCCCATTTCGAAACTATCGCGAACAGTGAGCATCTCCTTGGCAAATGCCTCTAATGCGTACTTACGAGCATGTTCCACGTCTCGCGTGGCTCGTTTGCGAACATTCTCGGTTTCTGCCGCCGCACGCACATAGCGGTTCCAATTTTCGTCCGCGCGCGCCTGCAACTCATCTAAAGTTACTTCGCTCTCTTCTACCTGCGCAGCATCTTCTTGCAGGTCTGCGACGGTTTCAGGGTTATCCGATTGTTCGGTGTCGTCCTCGGGACGATCAGACTGGCCATTCATCTCTACTAACTCCGCGTTATTCGAAAGGCTTGTTTCAGGAGGATGGGAGTTTGGGGCCACAGCAATAAATATCAAGACCCTGAGCCAATAATATGGCCAGATTCTTGCGCCAACTCGCTGTTAGCTAAGCGCTGATTTCAGCAGGCGTGCGGTGATATCCACTATCGGCACAACTCTGTCGTACGCCATACGCGTCGGACCAATTACCCCCAATACTCCGACAGTTTCGTCGTCCAACTGGTACGGCGCGGTCACGACGCTGCAATCATCAAGGATGCCGTAGCCGGATTCTGCGCCAATAAACACCTGCACCCCATCAGCATTGATACTGCGGTCCAGTAAATCCAGCATCGAGCGCTTGCGCGAAAAAGTCTCGAACAGGCGCCGCAATGTATCCACATCGGACAGCTCCGCAAAATCCATCAGATTGGTTTCACCCGCCAGCACGAATTCGCCGTCAGCATCACTACTGCCATCCATCGTAGATTGAGCGACCTCGATGATGTCGTGCATCGCCTGGTTCATGCTCAATCGAGCGTCGTCCAGGTCCGTGAGGATACGCTTTCGAACCTGAATCATCTCGATGCCGGCGTAATGCTGATTCATGAAATTCGCCGCTTGCTGCAGCTCAGACTCGGTGTATTCACGATCAACCTGCAAAATACGGTTCTGTACTTCACGATCGTTGATCACCAGAATGGCGAGAATTCGATTTTCTGCCAATGGTAGAAATTCGATCTGCCGTAGTGCCGCGTGCTGCCCTCTGGTCACTGTGACTACGCCGGCGAGGCTGGTGAATTCGGACAGCGTGCTGGATAAGGATGAAATCAGAGAGCCTGGATTATCCGTGCCGCGTTGAATCTGAGTTCGCAACAGATCAATGTCGCCCTCTTTAGGCTGTCGATACCGAACCAATGAATCAACGAACAGACGGTACCCTTGCGGCGTCGGAATACGCCCGGCAGAAGTGTGCGGCGCCGACACCAGTCCCAGTTCTTCCAGATCCGACATGACATTGCGAATGGTGGCAGGGCTAAGCGCAAGTCCGGCGTCTTTGGAAAGCGTACGAGATCCGACGGGTTGCCCGTCTTTAATATAACGCTGGATCAGGACGCGCAGCAGCTGCTGAGCACGCTCATTGGGCGGAGAGGTTATAGCGTCGGCTGACATACTCGAATAGTCCAAAAAAACTCGCTAGGAACTCGCTGTGTTAGGGTATCTTCCAACACGCTAACAACGCCTTGGCGGTCGGTCAAGGATTACCAAAAATCAACAAATTCCAGGTTTTGCTGACATACGAATGAGCACAAAGATTGAACGAGTCGCGATACTAGGCCGCTATGCAGATCCGAATGTTGCGGACCTGATGCGAGTGCTGGTCGAGCATTTAACAAAAGCTGGGATAGTTGTTCTGGCGAGCAACGATCTGGATCTGGATTTGACGGTGGAGCGCGCTGCTGAGGCTGATCTTGCGGCCAACAGCGACTTGATGATCGCGATCGGAGGTGACGGCACTATGCTATACGCGGGCCACTTGCTGGGGGCGTCTGGCGTACCCCTGCTCGGCATTAACCGCGGCCGACTCGGATTTCTCGCTGACGTCTCACCGGACAAGATGATCGATAGTGTTGACAGTATTATCGGCGGCGATTTCAGCCTCGACTCGCGCGTCTTGCTGACGGCTCGCCTGCAACGCTCTGACGGCGAGACCATCACCGCCAATGCGCTAAACGACGTGGTGCTGCAACGTTATGAAACCGGCCGCATGGTCGACATGATTACCAGCGTTGATGGCACGCACCTGAATACCCAGTCCGGCGATGGCTTGATCGTCGCGACGCCGACCGGCTCAACTGCCTATGCGCTGAGCTGTGGCGGGCCACTCATCGACCCACGACTCGACGTTGTTGTGGTGGTGCCGATTTGCCCACATACCTTGACCGTACGACCTATCGTAATTCCTGCCAATCAGACAATTACAGTTCGCGTGTTGCAGCGTCAGGATACCAAGGCGGAAGTCGTCATCGATGGCAACTCCATTGGTACCATCGGACCCGATGACGTGCTCACTATCGAGCAAACGGAATATCGCATACAGCTGATTCACCCGCCTGACTACGATTTCTACGGCATTCTAAGGTCCAAGCTGTTTTGGGGACGAGACAATCGGATCCGCAACGAAGGATCAGACTAGACATGCTGTTGAGTCTGCAAGTTCGGGATTTCGCAATTATCGATCGGGTCGAAGTCGAGTTTGGACCAGGAATGACTGTGCTGACCGGAGAAACAGGCGCCGGTAAGTCAATTTTGGTAGACGCGCTTGGCCTCGTGTTGGGTGAGCGTGGCAGTAGCCAACTCGTTAGAGACGGCGCAAAGCGCGCTGAGTTCAGTGCCGAATTCGACATCCAGTCATTGCCTGCGGTGCAGGCATTTCTTACTGAACAAGCCCTGGACCAGGATGAGCAATGCCTGTTGCGGCGGGTGATCAATGCGGACGGTCGCTCGCGGGCGTTTATTAACGGCAATGCAGCCACCATTCAACAACTTAAAGAGCTGGGCGAACAACTGCTCGACATTCATGGCCAGCACTTCCATCAGTCGCTTGGTCGTCGGCCCATTCAACGCGATCTCCTGGATCACTTCGGCGACTTACTGAAGCAGAGGGAAGCGACCGAAACCGCTTTTGAACAGTGGCGAGTTCTGGCGGATCGCCTGCAGGAACTACTGGCGGCTGATGCGAATCGCGAATCGCGACTGGAGCTGTTGCAGTTTCAGCTGGCCGAGCTGGACGCCTTGGCGCTGGGGCAGGATGAAGTTGGAGATTTGCAGGCCGAACGACAAAAGTTATTGCACAGCAGTCGGCTCGCAGACGGCATCAGCAACGCGCTGGGCAGCCTTACCGACGACGATGCTGGTAACGCGAATACTCTGGTTGCGGACGCTCTCAGGTTGATCGAACCCCTGATTGAGTTTGATCGTGGACTGGCCCCTGTACATCACCTCCTGGACGGCGCTTCAATTCAGCTACTCGAAGCAGCGGATACTTTGCAGCGCTACGGTGAGACTTTGAATATGGATCCGGCACGACGCGATTGGGTCGAAGAGCGACTCGATGCCATTCAGTCAATTGCCCGTAAACACCGCTCTGACGCCGAAGCAATTCCCGCCCTGCACTCCCGACTCGCTGCCGAATTGGATGCGATTCAACATGCAGAAGAGCGCGGTCAACAATTGCAGGAGGCCGTCGCTGCCGCGCGCAGCAATTTCCAGAACCTGGCCGAATCCCTGTCTGCAGATCGAAGCAAGGCGGCAAAGCGATTTTCTGTCGCAGTCAGCGAAGCCATGCAGGGTCTTGGTATGCCAGGCGGCAAGTTTGCAGTCCAGATCAGCAAACTGGACGAAGCGGACGCAAGGCCGTGGGGCATCGACAATATTGAATTCAGGATTAGCGCCAACCCTGGTCAAGCGCCGCAGTCGCTCGCCAAGGTCGCATCGGGCGGCGAGCTTTCTCGAATGGGGCTGGCCATTCAGGTCATTGCCAGCGATGGCAGCTCGATCCCCAGCATGGTATTCGACGAAGTCGACAGCGGTGTCGGTGGCGGTGTAGCCGAAATGGTTGGCCGGCGCCTGCAGGAATTAGGGGAGCGTCGGCAGGTGCTGTGTGTAACTCACCTACCGCATGTTGCCAGTCTTGCCGACGCACATTTCAGAATCAGTAAGGTTACTGATGGCAAAGCGACGCGAACCGGCGTGTGCGGATTGTCAGAGGATGAACGCGTCGAAGAAGTCGCGCGGATGCTGGGCGGTGTCGAGATCACGCAAAAGACGATCGATCACGCGGCCGAGATGCTCTCCGGATCACGGCGCAAGCTCGCTTAAACTAAGCGCTATCCGGGTCCGAATTCTTGCGCCTGACATATAGAACCAGGCTGTGATCAAGAAGCTCAAAACCGTGCGCTTCAGCCATCTTGTGCTGCAGGACCTCGATTTCTTCACTAAAAAACTCGACCACCTCTCCGGATTCCACGCATACCATATGATCGTGATGTTCACCGTCATCTAGCTCAAATACCGAGCGGCCACCCTCAAAATTGTGCCTCGTCACCAGACCAGCAGCCTCAAATTGGGTCAAAACCCGGTATACAGTAGCCAGGCCGATATCCTCATCGGACTGCAACAACTCCTTGTAGATGTCCTCAGCGCTTAGATGTCGATGGTTCGCCTGCTCAAAAATCTCCAATATCTTCAACCGTGGCAGGGTTATTTTGAGGCCGGCTTTGCGTAGTTCCTGACGTTGTTCCATATATGAAATTCCTGCCCGAATCGGGTCTAAAGATTATGGCTGTTGTGCTGCAAGGCAAGCAGGTATGATGCGCGCCTATTATGACCAGATATCTTATCATCGCAATCGCTCTCGTCGCGCTGCTAGCAAGCAGCGGCTGCGTCTATCGTCAGGCTATCGCGCAGGGCAACCTCGTTGAGCAGGAAGATCTCGATCAAGTTGAATTGGGCATGACCCGCAACCAGGTTCGATTCCTGTTAGGCACACCGATGATTGATGATCCGTTTCACAAGGATCGCTGGGACTACATTTATTTCCTGAAGGTCGGCCGCAAAGACGCCACTTTCAAGCGCTGGGTATCGATCATCTTTGCAGACGACCTCGTCAGCGAGATTCGAAAGGAACAGGATCTGGATCCGACGCTTTAAGGCGCCGCGACTCCATCGGGTCTATTAGCAACTCGCGATAAATCTCGACTCTGTCACCGCCCTGCAACGTTTTTCCTACTTCCGTTACACGCCCCCAAATGCCGACCGGCAACGCGTTCAGTGCGTGCTGCGGAAACGCGTCAGTTAGTCCGGACGCGGCGATTGCGTCCGCCACGGTTGCACCGACCGGTAGCTCTAATTCAATTAATGACTGAGATTCCGGCGTTGCGAAAGCAACTTCTACAGTGATTCTCGAGCTCACGTGTCAGCTTTCCCAAATACAACGTCCGCGCGCTGCGTAAATGCATCGACCAACGAATTACATATATCTTCGAAAAACGGACCAAACAACAGATCGACCACGCTACTCGAAAATTCGAACTCCAGATCAAGAGCCACTTTGCTTCCGGACTCCCCTAGTTGAGTGAAGGTCCAGCGCCCTTCAAGACGATTAAAGGGTCCGTCAACAAGCTGCATATCGATAAATTCCTGGCCCGACGAGGTATTGCGCGTTCGAAAGGTCTTGCTCAGATCCCCTCGCCGCAACTCCAGCGTCGCCTCCAGAACGTTCTCCAGCCGCGAATGCATCGTTGCACTAGTGCACCACGGCAAGAACTGCGGATATGACTGGACATCGTCTACCAGCGAGAACATCTCAGAAGCTGAATGGCGCACCAGCGCACTTCGATTGACTTTACGCACCACGAAATCGCCGCAATCTTTTAGCCCGCTCCGCTTATTCGGTGCACAGCATTCACGAGGAATTCGAGCAATCCCGATGATTTCAGGAACACGAACAATATTCCTATAGGTGCTACAAACCGCACCAATATTCGCCAGACTTTATAGGACGTCCCGGCACCCCCGAGTTCGTCGGCCGAGGAATTGCGACACATCACCCATCCTGCGAATATCGCGATCATGAGACCGCTCAGCGGCAGCATCACGTTAATTGTCAGAAAATCCAGATTGTCAAAAATAGTGCCCTTGAAGAAAGTGAAATCGGCCAGGAGGTTAAACGAAAACACCGTCCCCAAACCCAGGGCCCAGATAGACAGTCCCATCATTACGGCCGCCTGTGCCCGGCTGTGATTCAAGTGCTCCATGATCCAGGCAACCGCCGGTTCCATAAGGCTGATCGCCGAAGTCCACGCAGCAAAAGTCAGAAGGATGAAAAACAGCGTTCCAAATATGATGCC
>CAYWYT010000149.1:0-6663 GCA_964462665.1 uncultured Woeseiaceae bacterium
AGGCCCATTTGAATAAGACCACACTTAACTTTTGCCATGCTGTCCCCCTGCAGAACAATTCACCATATTATCAAGGTGTTATCGAGTTTTTATTGAGTCTCAGGATACGCTTTTTTAGCAGCAATTTCATTGCCCTCTTCGCGAATATCGACTATTACAATTTGTCCTTACGCAGTAAGCTTGCAGCAACAATCCTGCAGCCCGGCCGAGACCAGCAATGAAACGAATCGACATCAGACTTCTCCTGCTCCTGCCCATCGTTCTAACGGCATGCGCCACCAGCCCAGAATCGAACCCAGGCGAGCCTGGTGGGCTGACTTTCATACATATGAACGACACTTATCGTGTGGCCGACGTTGAAGATGGCACACGCGGTGGTTTTGGCCGTGTAGTAACGGTAATTAGGGAATTGCAAGCAGAGGGCAGGGAAGTGCACGTACTGCACGGCGGTGATCTGCTGTCGCCGTCACTCGAGAGCCAAATCTGGTTTGGCGGGCAAATGGTGCAGGCGCTGAATTTTGTAGATGCCCTGGCGCCGGCCTATTTTATTGCGGGGAATCATGAGTTCGACATCCGCGATAGTGATCTGGCGTATTTTATTAACGCTGTGCGGTCATCGGAGTTTGACTGGGTTGGTGACAACTACCGATTCAAGACGGGTGATGCTGCTGCTGATTCCTCGCCCGAGACCGGATTCACGTTCGAGGCCGGTAGCAAAACCATCGGTGTGTTCGCAGTAACGCTGCACCCTGACGATGGCGGTGCCGCGCGCAGCTACGTCGAATATGATCGCGATTACATGGCGACCGCGCGCCGCGTTATTACCGAGCTTGAGGCCCAGGATGTCGACATGATCATCGGCATAACGCACCTGTATATGAAAGATGACATCCTGCTCGCTGCGTTACGCGATGAGCACCCGAAACTGGAGTTCATCGTGGGCGGGCATGATCACGAGATGATTAGCCAGGCGCAGAGCGATGCTGCAGCCGCGATCTTCAAAGGGTCCTCGAATGCGCGCGTTATCTGGCGTATCGATGTGGATTTTGACGCGGCAGGCGACGCGTCGATTCAGGCGACCGCGCTGCCAATGGACAGCAGCGTCTCCAAAGACAAGGCTTATCAGGAACTGGAAGATCAATGGCGCGCCGAGTTGCTCAGGCTGTACCCGATCATCGATGCAAGAGTTGGTACAGCGGGGATTCGATTCGATGTGACCGAGGAGTCGCTCAGGAATGACGAAAACCCCTGGGGCAATCTTATTGTTGACGTCGCACGATCGGCATTCGGCGAGCCCAAGGCGGATTTCGCCTTTATAAATAGTGGCTCTATTCGCATCGACGACTACATCGCCGAAGACATTACCTATGAAGATATTGCGCGCACGTTTGGCTTTCCATCGCAGGTCCGACGCATCAAGGTGAGCGGCGCAGATTTTAAAGTAATGATGGCAGCCGGTTATAGAGGCGCAGGAGGTAGCAAGGGTTACTTCCCGCAAGTCTCTGGTTTTCGCGTTTGTGTCGACAGGCGCAAGCCTGACGATGAGCGAATCGTCAGTCTGCAGGTAGAAGATGAAGATCACTGGACAGAAATTGACTCGCAGCAAAATTACTCTCTGATATTGCCAAACTTTATCTTCGGTGACCGTGACGGCTACACGATGCCGTCAGGAGCGCGGGAGACCGCGTCGCCGCCCGGCCCCGAACTCAAATACCTTCTGGTGGATGCAATAGTGAAGGCACAATTCGAGAACAAAGCAGTCGGCGTTGAAGTTGACCCCGGCAACCCACGCTATGTCGCGCTGGGGCCAGAGCGACAGGCCTGTTGGCAATAGGCGAGGCCACAAAAAAAGGCGGCCCTTTAACGGGGCCGCCTCTGATGTTGCTAAGAGCTCGTTAGCTTAGAACCGGTAGCGAATTCCGAGCTGGATTCGATAGACAGAATCGTTAACATCGCGTCTGTTTCCTCCGTAAAAGAAGTCCTCGACTTCGAATTGAGCCGTATTTCCTGCATTAGCCTGCAGAAGCCGTTTAGCTTCCTGAACATCACCCGTATTTGCGTAACGCTTGATGTTCTTGTCATCGCCAAAGAACAAGTTCAGCGCATTTTCGATGTCGAGGTAAACCTGCAGCGAATTGTCCGCCCACGGCAATGGGATGTCCTGCTGGATACGAAGATCCAGGTCCGTATGCCACGCGCTGTTGAAGCCGTTCTTCGGTGCGATACCGCCGGCATACTTATTCAAGCCGCTGCTTTGCAAGAACGTAAAGAATTGGTCAACTTCAGCCGGGTCCATGCCTGAGAAATCCATCGCTGGATCGGTCGGTCCGGTCGGGACATAGACCAGGATACTTTCTTCGTCATCCGAATCGCCGAACAGGTCTTCGACCGTATCGTCCTCATAGGTGTAACTGTAAGGACGACCAGAACGGCGCTGGAAGAACATGCCGACTGAGAACGGCCATCCCTCACTCCACTCGTGGCGCAGCGTGGCGCGTAGCACGATGTTGTGCTCGTTAGCCCACAGTGCTGGCCCAAGAGTATTGTCGTTGATGGAAATCTTGGCGACTTCTTCGTAGCTTGATCCGGCGGTCGAGCTGTTAACCGGGTTGCCGACTTCTGCATCAAGCCAGGCGTAGCCAAAGTTCAAGGTGAGCGAGGTGCGATCAGAGAAGTCGTAGTCCTTCGCAATTTGAATCGCGACTGAATCCGTCGAGCCTTCGACGCCATTCGTCATCAGGACGTCCTGCACCGGGTTGCTTACGTCATCGCACGGTCCGCCGTTCGTTCCGGCATTCGAGAATCCTTGACGAATGCCATTGAAGGTCGCGTTACAACCGGCTTGCGTAGGATCAACCTCAAAGTGCTGCTGACGTCCGTCCGGCAAGGTGACGCCATTCGGGGTCAGGCGCAGGTCAACCCAGTCAACTGCGTTCTTGTGATCTGTGTGAATGAAATCAGCACGGACTTCCCATCCGTCGAGGAAGCCGTCGGTGGCAAAAAGGTGATTGAAGCCGATGTTCCAGCGCTCGTTTGACGGTAAGTCAAAGTTAGGATCAACTGCGGCAACACCACCGCGGTTTGCATTGGCGATATCCGCCGCCGCTTGCGGCAAACAGCCTGGAAGGCCGGTGAACTGCCCGGTACCGTCTGTGACCTGCAGGTCCGCAGAAGTACATGGCGGATCCATTGCATCAAACGCCCCGGTGCCGAAGCTCGATGCACCGATCGCACCACCGAAGTTCTGGTACGCATTGGAGAAGTGAACCGTCGGGTCGCCGCCGCCAAATACGCCGAAGCCAACAGTCAATTGAGATGAACCCAGGCCGCTGGTCGGCAAGTCCCAGGTAGCACCGATTCGTGGTTGGATGAGCTCCATGCCTTTGAAGGACGTTGTATTAGAAAACCCATAACGTTCTTCGAATACCGGATTGTACGTCGGAGCGGAGCTTGCGCTGTACTCGTCGTAGCGAAGACCGGCGATAAGCGTAACGGCCGAATTTACTTGCCATTCGTCCTGCAGATAAATGCTGTCTACATCGCGAGAAAAGATTGCCGCTGCATCGACCGGATCCAGCGTAAACGAGCCTTCCATATCCATCGATGCAGCTGCACCGTTTTCAAGCGCTGTTAAATCCTCAAAAACGAGAGTGCCGGTAGCGTTCGGGATGAACAGATTAAAGAAACTACGCGATTCCTGCTCAATGCCAACGGTCAGGGTGTGATTGCCGACAATCCAATCCGCCGCCAACTTGATTTGCGTAATATCGTACTTGAGGTCATTTGCGGAGCGGAAGAAACCCGGACCACTGGTCAGCATTGGGTTGCCACTGCCATCTTCGACCTGGATGCGTGCAATATTCTCAAACTGTGCTTCGCCGCCGCCGAGCGGGCCCTGAATGTCGACTACGTCGAATTCGGAATAGCGAAACTCTGTTGAGACGGTGTCGGTCCAGTTAGAGAACAAGCGAACAGAAACAGTATCTTGGTCGATGCCTTCGATCTCGAAGTTGTCTGAGAATGTGAAGCCATTGAAGCTGCCGCAACAGTCGTCGGGATCGAGATTGAATTCTTCAAGATCCGTGTACGAGAATTCAGCTCGATGGTCGTCATTAATCATCCAGTCAAGACGAACAAATATGCGCTCACTGGTCTGCGGCAGGATTCTTACGATTTCGCCTGGGTCACGATCATACTGGTTGATCAGAACTTGCTTGATCTCATTGGCTTCGTCTTCAGTGATGAAGTCCAGTTCATTTGCAAATCCGGCACCGGCAGGACCCGTATTCTGTACAGAGTTATCGTCTGTCTCTTCATAGGCAAGCGTGAAAAACAACTTGTCCTTGATGATCGGACCACTGAAGTCAAAGCCGAAGTTCTTGTCTTCGAACGGGTCACTAATAACCGTGTCACCTTCGAGTTTCTTACCGGTCATGCTTTCATCGTTGAACAAGTAAAAAGCGGAACCATGAAATTCATTAGTACCAGGTTTGGTCACGATGTTGATGGCACAGCCGGTGAACTGACTGTACTGAACGTCCAGCGGAGCAAATTCAACGGACGTCGATGCGATGGTGTCGAAAGGAACCGGGAAAGCGAATCGTGCTGACGTTCCCGTACCTTCGTTTAGACCGTAACCGTCGTTGGCGACAGCGCCGTCAATGGTAAAAGAGTTTGACCGTGACGAACCACCAAGACAGTTGATGCCAGAACCGGCACCGCCATCAGCGCGCGCGACGCTGACGCGAGGGTCGATACGAATAATGTCGCGAATTTGTCGGGAGATGCTCGGCATGCCTTCGAGATCTGCAATTGTAAATGCCGAACCTGGGCCGATCGCAAGATCGATCGTTGCGACCTGCGCCGCGGTAACCGTGATTTCTTCGATTGTCCCGTCGGCAGCACTCAAATTGATTTCGAACGACGCGGCCGTGGAGAGGTTGGTAAAAACATCCGTTACCAATGCGTCTTCGTAAGCATTGGAATCAACACGAATGGTGAACGGACCGCCAACACCCAGACCGCGAACGGTGAACGTGCCGTCCTCGTTGGTCGTTGTGGTGCGACGGGCTTGTGTTCGGGTGTCCGTAACCGTAATCAACTCACCGGCGGCGGGCATGCCATCCGGGGTGAGTACGGTGCCACGGACTACCGTGGTAATTTCTTGTGCGTTCGATACAACAGACACAGCCAGAAGCCCCACAGCCAGTATGGCCATGAGTCCTTTTTGCAGAAAGTGTGTCCGGGACGATCGATTTGATCGATGCATGCTATTCATTTTGTTTCCCCGAGTTTCAGTAAGGTCGCGACATCCTAAGTTTCGATTGTGACGTATTGATGACGCTGGTCTGCGTGGCAAAATCAGCCGAGATTTCGAACTTGATTTGGCATTACAGGGTATTGTTTCAACAAATCTAACGCAGAGAAATGTCAGGTGCAATAAGGGTTTAAGTGCGTTTCTACGATGTGGCTGGTGGTCATGATGGCGCAAGCGCGAATTTCGGGCCGGTGGCATTTGCGAAACAGTTACAAGCCATTGTTTTATGGTTAATTCAAAACTAATGCTGTACGACCGGTAAAGCTATACTTCGTGCCCTACATAGCCCTTATGCCGATTTGCTATGTAGCCGCGCCGTGAGTCAGCGAAGAATTCGAGCATAATCAGCGCGAATTCGAGTTGTTGTTTTTTTGCAACGATAAGTCTATTCGCAAGATCGGAGCGTGCTTTTTCTCGACCGTTACAAGCGCTGCATCGCCGTCGGTTGTATACGTTATAGACTCGGCGTTCTTGTATTTGCCCAGTTTGAGTTGCATCGCCTGACCCTGCAGCGCCTCGGGCCAGGTTTGTCCTGCGCTGCGCGCATAATAGTTCACGCCTGCATACGTCAAAATGAGAGCGCTGCTGCCGTCGGCGGCGAAGTCCATGCCAGTGGGTTGCCAGCCCCAGCCACTCCCGGCGGCATTTCGCACTTCACGACTACTGGGCTGCGGGAGGCTGTCTATCTCGGCGACACGAGTCGCCATGACGACCTCATCCGACGGTGGAAAAAGCGGCAATTGATACAGGACAGCCGGGATCGTGCGTTTGCTCAGAACGTAGATTTGCTCGCCCACAGCATCCACGGCGAGGGACTCAGCATCGAGCGGCCCGTCGGGATAGGTGTAATCAATGCGCCAGGCGATATCGATCTTAGCGTCACCCGGGTCAGGCTCTCGCACCACATAAACAGTCACTTTCTTGTGTTTGCTGTCGTTGTCGCCAAAATCAGCGACCGCCAAATACGCAGTATCAGCGTGGACGAAGGAGGCTATATCCTCCCAGTCCCTGTTTTTCGCCCCGGCTATTTTGACCACGCCAAGATTCGCACCACCTGAATTTAGCGCGTGTACGACCGACGGCCCATCATCATTGATGGCCCAGTAGACATCGGATGTGCGATTCGATCGCGCCAAACCGCTTGCTTCATTCAAGCTTTTGTTTTCCAGGTTGCCGGTCACCTGAATAAGTGAGTCCTGTCTGGCATCTTCGCCACCTGCCGAGCAGGCGACCAGCAATAACGGGGCACAGATAAATAGACGCACAACACACTCCGGGGTATTGTTGTTACTAAGGATTAAGTGTGGCGCAGACCCACCTCAGAAGCGAGAATTATGGCTACCAAA
>CAYWYT010000150.1:0-6629 GCA_964462665.1 uncultured Woeseiaceae bacterium
GAACCTGCGGTACACGGGATCAAAACCCGATGCCTTACCACTTGGCTACGCCCCAATATAAGCCCTGCGTGTGCGCCGCAATTTAGTCAAAAAACTTCCATTTGTCGATGACGATTCGCACACGCGTCTCAAATTTTGTCACTGACAGTCGATTCGGCATGCTCTGACCACCGTTTGCCTTATAGCTGGAGATACTCAGAGCCCAGTTCCCCTGCTCCAGTCGGGCTAGCTGATTGTCCTCGTTCAGCTCGGTTTGCGCATCCGACATCGGGTCTGGAATACCGAGCGCCCAGTAACGCAAACTCTTTACAGGTATGGTCCAGCCGTATCGGTACAGCAAATCCTGTTCGACATTTTGCAGCTCAGTACGCACACCATCTTTGTCTGTCAGCACCGCACTGTCGCCCTCACCTTCGATGCGAACCGTGCCGATTCCAAGCGGGCCACTGACGGTTGCCTGAAATGTGTCGTCTTTTTGCGCCCAGCGCAATTTGCCGTTAAAGCCGTCGTCTCCTGCGCTAACCGCGATGCGTCCGGAAAACTCCCAATCGCGCAGCGCACCGAGAACTTCCTGGCGCACTTGCCAGTCTGTCAGCTCCGGAAGTTGTGTGACGGGCCGACTGGCACAGCCGGCCAGCAGCAATACGGCGCCCAGCAGCGCTAGCTGCCGGAAAGTTCGGTTGGTACTACTCGGATGCAGGGAATCGCCGCTCGCGAACATCGTGCAACAAATCGCTTTCCGGGTTGCGGGCTTCGGCGGAAGCCAATAATTCGAGCGCTTCTTCATCGCGATCCATTTCTGACAGCACATCAATGATATGTGCCGCTACTTCAGGGTCAGGAAACCGACTATAGGCGATTTTGAGTTGTTCCAGCGCTTCTTCATATTTGCCGCGCTTGTACAGTACCCAACCGAGGCTATCGATGATTGCAGGACTATTCGGGTCGTAGCGTAGCGCCTTGCGAATGAGTTTTTCGGCCTCGTCATACTGGTCGGTGTGGTCGGCCAGTGTATAGCCGAGCGCATTGAGCGACAGCGGGCTATCCGGCCAGCGATCTACCGCTACTCGATAAGCGCCGATGGACTCGTTGACCAGATCCATGCTCAGCAACAAGGCTGCCCTGCCCAGCGCCGTTTGCTCGTTTTCAGGACGGAATTCCCGCGCCTTGTTATAGAAAACCAGCGCCTCTTCATTACGCTCCAACGCGGCCAACAACTGCGCCTTCGCGACCACCATATCGACGGCGTATTCCGGATTTCTCTCGGCGAACAAATCCAGCTGATGCAACGCTTCGTCCGGTTCACCTAGTTGCATTGCGGTTAGCGCGCCAGCGCGACGCTGTGAGAGCACGGCATTTTGGCCCTCGCGGACCTGTGCATAGAATTTGACGGCGCGCTCGTGCTCCCCGCGAAAATCAGCAATTCTCGCAAGATAGTAGAAAGCGTCCATCGTATAGCTACCGCTTGCCAGCAAATCCTGGAAGTCGCTTTGCGCAGCGTCGAGGTTATTTTGTCGAAAGTTGATGATGCCCATCAATCGCAGCGCATCCGTTCGTCCGGAATGTTCCAGTTGAATTTGATTGACCTGACTCAGCGCGTCGTCGTCGCGACCGGCCGACATGTACATCAACGCCAGCTCCATACGAGCGTCCGGATCTACATTCGGGTTGTCACCGATAAGTTCAGCCATGTATGCAATGGCCTGATCAAGTTGGCCGTCCAGCAGCAGCGCACGACCGTAGACCAGTTTTGGCTTGAGCCAGTTCGGCTCCAGCTCAGAGGCAATAGCCGCCTTCTTCAAGGCGTACTCAGAATCACCCGCCTGCAATGCCATGACTGCGGTGGCGTAGTTTGCCGCCGCAGAATCCTTATGCGGTTTGGCAAGCTCGCGCATTAGCAAATCGGCGTTATGCGGATCTTCGTCGGACAAAATAGGTAGCAACGACAACAGGCGGCGATCCGCATTTTCGTCGTCCAGGTTGATCAGTTTCTCGATAGCCCGCCGCGCCTCGCGGATATTCCCGGTTCGCAATTGCAGCTGCGCGTACAAAACGCGTGCCTCGTCGTTTTCCTCATCGAGTTCGATCCAGCGCGCCGCAGAAAGTAGCGCTTCGTCGTTGAAACCCAAGCGCAGGGCGATAAGCGTCGCCTTGCGTGCGACATCTACATTGTCGCTAAGCTCTGCTGCCTTGCGATATTCCACCGCTGCGGTCAGATACTCGCCGGCCTGAAGCGCATTTTCGCCGTCTATAAGGTGGCCAGCGGCTTCGATCCCATCGCTACTATCGGCTCGAATCTGCTGCGGAGAAACAAGGATCAGGGCCGCCAATAGCAAAAAGGCAGGTAAAAATCGGGGGAATTGGTGCATTCGGTCTCTTCGAGTTAATCAAAAATTAGCCGCATTGCGGTGCATAGGTAACAGAGACAAGGAACTGAGGCATCAGTTCGCATACAATTATCAACTATGCGGCTGCAAATTCTCGGGCTGAACCATACCACGGCACCTGTCGAAGTACGCGAACAAGTTGTTTTCGCGGGAGACCAGATAGGCCGGGCCCTCGTGCGCCTGCAAGAAATAGACGGTATCGAAGAAGCGGTGCTGCTATCTACCTGTAATCGCACCGAATTTTATGTCATCACCAGCGACTCAGGACACGACGCGTTGCGCACCTGGCTGCACGATGAGGGCAATCTGGACCCCGCCTTCGGCGATACCCTTTTCTCTCTCGATGAGGAGCAGGCCATTCGACATATTTTCCGGGTCGCCTGCGGACTGGACTCCATGGTTCTCGGCGAGCCACAGATTCTGGGGCAGTTAAAAGACGCGGTACGGGATGCGGAAAAGGCGGGTTCGATGGGTCGAAATCTCGGCGCATTGTTTCAACATACGTTTTCGGTCGCCAAGAAAGTGCGCACCGAAACCGAAATCGGCGCAAACCCGGTATCTGTTGCGTCTGCTGCAGTCAGTCTGGCGCAGCAATTTTTTGCGGGATTTTCGCAGCACACCGCACTCCTGGTTGGCGCCGGCGTCACGATCGAACTGGTCGCCAAACACCTGAGTTCGAAAAAACTGGGACGCTTGTTCGTCGCGAATCGTGATCTGGACAAGGCCAAGCAGCTAGCCAATCAATTTGGCGGCTACGCGGTGCCGTTGTCGGAACTCGAGGGCACATTACCCGAGGCCGATATTCTGATCACAGCAACCGCAAGTTCGGAACCTATTATTTCTCGCGCACAAATGGATGCTGCTATTCGCCTGCGCAAACGCAAACCTATATTCGCCGTCGACATCGCAGTACCGCGCGACATCGAAAAGGAAGTGGCCGAGCTTGATGATGTCTACCTGTACACGGTCGACGATCTCGACAAGGTCATTCTCGAAGGACAGGGCAATCGCGAGGCGGCAGCCGTCGATGCGCATCGAATTCTCGATGACGAGATCGCGCGCTACACCAGCATGGAGCGCGCAAAAGACGCGAATCCGATAATAACGGCGCTAAGAAACCAGGGACAATCAATACGCGATGACGTAGCCGAACAAGCGCGTCGACGGATGGCGAAAGGCATGCCGAGTGAAGATCTCATCGAATATGTAACGGCGGCAATGATGAAGAAAATGCTACACAACCCCAGCGTTCGACTGCGCGAGGCGGGCGAGGCATCGAATGACGAAATAATTGCAGCCGCCAGAATTCTGTTCGGTCTCGATGAGGACGAACAGTCGTGAAGGATTCGATTCGCCACAAACTAGACGCGGTTCGCGAACGTCACGAGGAACTTGAGGGTTTATTGGCAGAACCCGAAGTGATCAACGATCAGAATCAGTACCGGGAACTGTCGCAGGAATATTCGCGCATCGGTCCTATCGTCAAATTATTTACTGACTTCCTGACGCTACAAACTGACATAGTCGCTGCCGAAGAAATGCTCGCAGACAGCGACGCGGAAATCCGCGAAATGGGCCAGGACGAGTTACAGACCGCGACTGAGAAGAGCGCAGCGCTCGAACTCGAGCTGCAGAAATCCCTGATTCCACCGGACCCGCATGATGCTAGTAATGTATTCCTAGAAGTTCGCGCCGGGACCGGCGGTGACGAAGCCGCGATATTCGCCGGCGATCTGTTCCGCATGTACTCGAAGTACGCAGAAGCAAAAAAGTGGAATGTCGAAATACTCAGTGCCCGCGAGGGTGAACACGGCGGATATAAGGAAATCATTAGTCGCGTGACCGGCAATGGCATTTTTGCCAACCTGAAGTTTGAATCGGGCGCACATCGTGTACAGCGCGTGCCTGCTACCGAGTCCCAGGGACGCATTCACACCTCGGCGTGCACGGTAGCAGTACTGCCGGAGCCCGACGAAGTCGAAGCCAAGGAAATCAATTCGGCGGATTTACGGGTGGATACGTATCGCGCCTCCGGTGCGGGCGGTCAGCACGTCAACAAGACTGATTCTGCCGTGCGTCTAACGCACTTGCCGACCGGCGTCGTTGTCGAGTGTCAGGACGAGCGCTCGCAACATAAGAATCGAGCACGAGCCATGTCCTTGTTACAAGCCAGACTATTGGACGCTGAAGTAACAGCGCAGGCCTCCGAGCAAGCGGACCAAAGAAAACTACTGGTCGGGTCCGGCGATCGGTCGGAACGAATTCGTACCTATAACTATCCGCAAGGCCGCGTAACCGACCACCGTATTAATTTGACGCTGTACAAACTCGATGAGGTCCTTGAAGGCGGGCTCAATCAGGTCATCGGTCCATTGACCAGCGAATATCAGGCAGACCAGCTCGCCACGCTAGACAACTAGGCTAGATCTGCCGACGCAAGTAGTTGAGTACATCCGAGCGCGTAATCAAACCGACGAACTCATCGCCATCGAGAATCGCGGCATACGGCTGCACACTTAACATCGCCACCAGATTGTTCACACTCGCTTTCGTATCCAGCTTGATAAATGCAGACTCCATCGCATCCGAGACCGGTGAGTTCATCAGTTCCGGTTTGCCAAACACGTGCTGAATGATGGTGTCTTCTGTTACGACGCCGACCAGTTTTTCCTCATCCATGACCGGCAATTGTGAAAATCCGGCGTTCCGCAATCGATTATGTGCCGTCGTGAGTACATCGCTCGGACCTACTGTAATTGTCGCTCGCTCGCCATGTGGGCGTCCGACCAAATCGCGCAAATCGCCGCGCTGCTCGCGCGTAATAAAGCCCTGATCTTCCATCCAAAAATCGTTATAGAGTTTCGACAGGTATTTATTGCCAGTATCGCAGGCGAAAGTAACTACGCGCTTCGGCTCGGTCTGCTCACGACAATACTGAAGCGCGGCAGCCAGCAAAGTGCCGGACGATGATCCTGCCAGGAGCCCTTCGGTTTTTAACAAGTCACGCGCTGCTGCAAAAGACTCTGCATCACTGATTGAGTAAGCCTTAGTGACGCGAGAAAAATCGGCGATATCAGGAATAAAGTCTTCACCGATACCCTCAACCAACCAACTACTGCTCTTGTCGCTGAGATGGCCGGTGTTGATGTACTCGGCCAGAATAGAACCCACCGGATCCGCAAGAATCACGTCGACATTGGGTGCGTGCTCATTGAGATATTTGCAAATACCGCTGACCGTGCCGCTGGAACCTACGCCGAGAACAATGGCATCCACCTTGCCATCCATTTGCTGCAATATTTCCGGCGCCGTCGTCCGCTCATGCGCCAGAGGATTATCCGCGTTGCCAAACTGGTTAATGAAATACGCGCCCCGCTCCTCGGCGATTGATTTGCCGAGGTCCTGATAGTACTCAGGATGCCCTTTGGCAACATCGGATCGCGTCAGCACGACTTCAGCGCCCATGGCTCGCAGATTGAAGATTTTTTCCTGGCTCATCTTGTCGGGGATCACCAGCAACAAGCGATAGCCCTTTTGCGCAGCAACCAGCGCAAGGCCGATACCCGTATTGCCAGCCGTCGCTTCGACCAACAAATCTCCCGATTTAATGTCGCCGCGTCGCTCCGCTTCTTCGATCATCGAAATACCGATGCGGTCTTTGACAGACCCACCTGGATTCATCAACTCGAGCTTGAGGAACAATTGACAGAGGCCAGTATCCAGACGCTGCGCTTCCAGCATCGGTGTCTGCCCGACCATTTCTAGAATATTGGAATAGACTCTCATGCGCGTATAGTTCCGATTCATCACGATGCCGTCAACAACCGAAACCATTTCTATTGCTGCAGCAATCGCCGAGGCGACGAATCGCCTGGGCGTAATCAGTGAATCTGCGCGCCTCGACGCCGAAATTCTGGTGGCTCGCGCGATCGGCATGCCGCGCAGCTACCTGTTTGCGCACCCGGAAGACTCGCTCGACGAACTTGCCTTGCAGAGACTCAATGACACACTGCAGCGACGCAGCGACGGCGTGCCGCTGGCTTATATCACCGGCAGCAAGGAGTTCTGGTCCCTCGATCTGCAGGTCTCACCAGCCACACTCGTGCCACGGCCGGAGACCGAACTGCTGGTTGAGCTCGCATTGCGCGAGATCCCGCGCGAAGCGGAATGGCAGATACTGGATCTCGGCACCGGCAGTGGCGCCATTGCGGTCGCTATCGCCAGCGAGCGACCCGGATGCGA
>CAYWYT010000151.1:0-6627 GCA_964462665.1 uncultured Woeseiaceae bacterium
ACGCGCTCAACGGTCGCGGCTTGAACCGTCTCTATCGTGCCAATTGTTGATCGTGAGTAGAACGTTTCCTGCGGATACATGTGATACGAAGCCGCACGCCACAGATAGCCGTAAGGCGTGTCCTGACCGGATCGAAGTTCTTCAAACACCGCGCTTTTCTCAGTTTCGAAATCCTCACCGGAAAAATCGCCATGGAACATCATCTGCTCATGCCGATCGAGAATGCCGTCGAGGTCACTGCTGGCCCCCATTAGTACAAAAGTTGTGAAGTCGTACCAGGTACCACCGTTGAAATAACCGCCACGACCTGCCGACCATTCGCCTATCTGGTTTTTCGGATACTTCTCAGTACCGCGAAACAACAGCAAGTGTTCGAGGTAGTGTGAATTACCGGCGAAATCCGGTGGCTCGGCGCTGTCACCCACATGGGCTGACCAAACCGAGCTTACCAAGGGAACGCTGTGATCCTCGACGGTGATAATTCGCATGCCATTTTCGAGTGTGTGCAATCTTGGTTCGCTAACATTCTGGGCCGTCGCGTTAAGTGCGATAAGCAAGCCAAGCACCATGGTCAGTCGTTTCATTGGATAATTCCGGAATGTCTTAGTGGGCAAAATACTACCGCAAAGACGGCGAACACTGGCGGCGCATGCTAGTATCCGGCCGCTAATTCACCTCTCACCCGGTAAAAACTCTTGATTTCTGCAGCTAATTTGTCGATTCAGTTCGGCGCCAAACCCCTGTTCGAGAATGTCTCCGCTACCTTCGGCAATGGCAACCGCTATGGCCTGATCGGAGCCAACGGCAGTGGCAAATCGACATTGATGAAAATTTTGGCGAAAGAGCTGGAGCCCAGTGCAGGAAACGTTTCTGTAGAGCCGAACGTCCGCGTCGGACAACTATCGCAGGACCAGTTTGCGTACGAGGAGTACCGCGTACTGGACGTGGTGATGATGGGTTACGAGAAGTTCTGGACCGTGACGCAGGAACGCGAGCGGCTCTATTCGCTGCCCGAGATGAGTGACGAAGAAGGTATGCGCGTGGCGGACCTTGAGGTCGAATTTGCGGAAATGGACGGATATTCCGCAGAATCGCGCGCCGGCGAGCTGCTGGAGGGCATCGGCATTCCGGTCAGCCAGCACCATGGATTGATGGCAGAGATTGCGCCGGGCTGGAAACTACGAGTACTCCTGGCACAGGCACTTTTCTCCGATCCGGACGTATTGCTGCTCGATGAGCCCACCAACAACCTCGACATCAACACCATTCGCTGGCTGGAAGGCTTTCTGGATTCCAGCAAGTCGACGATGGTTATTATTTCTCATGATCGCCACTTTCTTAACAGCGTGTGCACGCACATGGCCGATCTCGACTACGGCAAGTTGCAGCTGTTCCCGGGCAACTACGACGAGTACATGACTGCCGCAACGCAGGTTCGCGAACGCATGTATGCAGACAACGCGAAGAAGAAAGTAAAGATGGCAGAGTTGCAGGCATTCGTTAGCCGCTTCTCTGCGAATGCGTCAAAAGCAAAGCAAGCTACTTCGCGTGCACGACAACTCGAAAAGATCGAACTCGAGCACATCAAGCCGTCGAGCCGCGTTAGTCCGTACATTCGTTTTGATCAAGAAAAACCGTTGCGTCGTCTCGCAGTTGAAGCGACGGGACTGACCAAGAGCTTTGACCAAGGCCCGCTATTTGAAGACCTGGACATCACCATTGATGCAGGGTCACGCGTCGCCATTCTCGGTCAGAATGGTATCGGTAAGACAACATTGCTGCGTTGTCTGCTGCAAGACCTTGATGTTGATAGCGGTGAGGTCAAGTGGGCCGAGAACGCGCAGACCGGTTTCTTCCGTCAGGATAATGCTGCAGAGTTCGAGCAAGACATGAACCTGTTTGACTGGATCACGCAGTGGCAGCCAAAGGGCGCACCCGAACAGTTGCTGCGCGCGACACTCGGACGCATGTTGTTTTCAAAAGACGACAGCGCGAAGTCAGTGAAAGTAGTCTCGGGTGGCGAACAACGTCGCTTGATGTTCGGCAAACTCACTTTGCAGCAGCCGAACGTGATCGTCATGGATGAGCCTACCAATCACCTCGACATGGAATCGATCGAAGCTCTGAATCTTGCGCTGGAGAATTACCCCGGCACGTTGATCTTCGTCAGCCATGACCGGGATTTCGTTTCGACGCTGGCAACACGCATCATCGAAATGACGCCAGAGAAGATCATCGACTACTCCGGTACTTACGACGAGTACTTACGTTCGCAGGGCCTGCTCGAAAAAACGCGCGCCGCTTAAGCTCAGGTCTCGCTCAACCAGCTGTACTCGAGATCGCGAATATCGCTGATGTCACCGCGCCAGTTGGTCTCCAATAGCTGCCAGGTTTGCGCCGCTTTCGGATCACCAACAGCTTCTTGCGCACGTGCCAGACCAAGCAAGGACTGTGTTCTGGCGGTGCTGCGATTAAGTGATTCCGTGAAGTAGGTAATCGCCTCTTCCGGCCTGCCTAGCGACAACAGCATTTCACCAGCAAGTTCGTTCGAGGGTTTCGGCACATGCGGAGGCCCGTAATACATGGGCTGACTGCTCTCGGCTTCGGCCGCTGACATCATCAAAACAAGAGCCTCGTCAGTTTCGCCGCGGCGATACTTCAGCAACGCATCAATCTGCCGAGCGATTACTGTAGCCAGTAAGTAGTCTTCTTCCGACTCGCCTGTATCGCTCTCATGCAATCCTTCTTCCACTGACAGGACCTTTGCCGCATCAATCTCCATATCCAGGGATGCCAACTCACTGTGTGCGGTCTCGGGATCACTATTCACAATAGCCAGGAACGCGGTACTGAAGCATTCCAGCGCGACGTCATACAAGCCGAGTTCAGAGGTATCCGTCGACGGCAGGATTCTTTCCCCATGTGGGGCGTCCACTGCATAGCTTGCGCGCATGTAACCCGCATGCCTGAGGTTGCCGCCGATCGGCAATACAGCCGCATCTTCTTTCATAATTTCCAGAGTATCGCGGGCCTCGTCGAAACGACCTTGTTGCATTAAGCCGTATTCCAGCCAATGCAAAGCATGTTTGCTACGTCGAGCCTGCTCTCTACCTGAGCGCTTCATACTGTCTTCGGATACCTTGACCGAAGTGCGGTTTGCCGCAATGACTTCATCCCACATACCGAGCGAGGTATAAATATGCGACACCATGTGCTGCGCATGTGATGCGTTCGGCGCGATCTTCGAATACTCTCTTGCAGCTCGAAGACCGAGCGGCGCGTGAATCTGGTCGTCATAACTGTGAATCATGTAGTGTGCCGCGCCCGGATGTTTCGGTTGCTTCGCGAACACTTCTTCGGCGATAGATGCCGCTTTCATGTAGGTCCTGAAATCACGTTCGTATACAGACCCAAGAATTGAAAGGGAGTAGAACGCGGCTGCTTCCAGATCTTCCGGATAATCTTCGTACATCTTCTGCATCGCATTCATGTAAGCAATATCGCGGGTCGGCTTGTCGCCCTCGCCATACAAGGTGAAGACAGCGTCGAGATAACGCTCTTCGCGTGCGCTTGCCTTGCGCTCGCCAAGTGGCGCAAGTTTGGACAGGGCCTCGAGACCTTCGTCTCGTTCCTGCCGCGCCCAGATAGGAAAGTTGTGCGTCATCGCCTCACCCCAGATTGCCATGACAAAGCCGGAATCGATTTTCTGCGCCTCGACGAACGCATCGCGAGAGTCATCAAACTCAAAACTGTGCAGCAGCTTTACGCCTCTATCAAAGGCGTCTTGTGCCTCAGCAGTGCCTGAGTTTGGAAAATCGAGCACACCAAGAATCAGGGGTGGCGCATCGTTTTCGTGCACTTCTGCTTCATGTGCCCAGACTGATGCAGAAAAAGCGAGAATCGTTGTAGCCAGTAGGGTTGTGGTCAATCGCGCGGGCATGTTTTTCATGATTTCTTCTTGTTATTTCCCCAGAACGCATTATACCCCTATAGCCAGCCAATATTTCCTGCTCGGTTCTCTGGCATGATGTGCGTGATGTTAAAGAAAAGCCCTTTCTTCGATTTCCTGAATCGCCGCAGCGAGCCTAGCTTTGAAGGCTTCCTGGCTACGTCAGTTGAGGACGAACACTACATTAGCTGGAACGACTTTCTGCTAGCTAACGACTACGGCGACGCGGAGTTTGAATATCATGCCATTCGCGACTCTTGTGCCATGTTCGACGTATCACCTATGCGCAAGATTCGAGTTCACGGCAACGGTGCCGGCGCTTTTTTTGACCGACTACTAACCCGACCCATTAGCGCTCTCGCGCCGATGCTTGCGACGTATACCGTTTTCTGTAATACCGACGGCAGCGTCAAAGATGATGCCATCGTCTATAAGTTCGCCGACGATGACTACTTGATGATGCCCTCGGACGTTGACCATTCACCGTATTTCGAGTCGCTCTGTGAAAGATATGATATTCAGGATGTATCGTTTACAGAGTGCACGCAGAATTGGGCCGGTGCCGCCATCCAGGGGCCGTTATCTGCCGCTGTAATGCAGCAAATGGGATTCGATTCGGTAGACGAACTCCGCCCGTTTGAAGTTCGTGAGTACTATTTCGCGGGCGGTGCAATCTCTGTTGCTCGCATGGGATTTACCGCAGATCTTGGCTACGAATGCTGGCTTTCTCAAAGCTTCGTTGACGATTTCACAGAGTGCATCGCCGATGTACGCACAAAAATGGACATAGCGCTACCAGGATATGGGCTAGCTGCCTTGCAGGCTTGTCGTCTTGAAGGCGGCTTTATTGTTGCCGGTTGGGACTGCTCGACCGAAATTGATCCGCAACCCGGTTTCGAACGCTCTCCTTATGAACTCGGTCTTGGGTGGCTTGTGGATCTGAACGGCTGCGACTTCGTCGGCAAGGATGCGCTTATCGAACAGAACAAGAAGGGACCTGCGTATTCGCTACGATATTTCTCGATCAATGCGGACACTCGACCGTCCGATGGCAGCAAAATTTACGCTGTTGATAGCGACGAGGTCATCGGTAGCATTAATTGCTCAAGCTGGTCATGGGGCCTGCGGAAAACGATCGGCAACGCATCTATAAAATCTGAATACCGTGATCAGAAGCACGGGCGTGTTTCTGTAGATGATGAGTTTGTCGCGGTAAGTATTGATCCTAAACCGTTGCTCGATCTAAAACGCCGCAATCAGGTGCCTGCACCTATCAACTAGGTCTTATCGTTCCGCGTATTTTTTTCGTCTTCAAAATTCGCGTTTAAAAGCGGCAGTCCTACAATGGTCCTGTCTCTGTTCATCGTCTCCAACATCATTGCTTCCATTTCGGCAAGACGAGGATCGCCGTACAGGTTCTCGAGTTCGGGGACTTCGTTGAGAGACTCGCCAAAATTCACCCAGCCGCCATCGACGGCGACCCGCATCTGATCAAAGGCAGCGTCCTTGTCACCGAGCATCGCATGGTGCATAGCGCGGCCGATAGCAAACCCGAAGTTGTTGATCCCTTGTTCAGCCAGACTGCTGATACGCCTGTCGACGAGAAGCATCGCCTCGTCAGCACGCTCCTGATTACCCAGCTTTGCATATGCCAGAGCAATACTCGTCATCGTTGAGTAACCGAAATCATCGCCAGGATTTTCGCCGGCGAACGCGGCAAGGTTTGGCCAGCGCTCCTCCACGAAATTTAATAGATCCTGATAGCGCCCTTCCCTGTTCAGGAAAAAGAACAAGGTACCAGGAAACCCGGATGACGCCTGCTCATACGCAAGCTCAATCGCTTCTTCTTTTTTTCCCAGCATGAACAAGGCATCCGGTCGAAAATATGGGGAGCCCTCGACAGCAGCGCGTTCAACCTGCCCGGTCCGCAACAAACCAATGCTGAGGTAAATTTCACCAACCCCGCTGATCTCACTCACCTCACGGAGAATTTCCATCTCACGCAAACTCTTGCCAGCCTGGCCGGAATAGGCGTAGTTGGTGGCTCGCGCGAGGTGTAATGCCGAGCTGTCAGGATCAAATGCTTCCATGCGCAGCAATAGCGCATCGGCCTTGTCGGTCATGCCAAAGTTATTGAACATCATCATCGCGTTGGCGAACGCGGGTCGATACAGCGGATCGCGCTCAGCGACTTCTTCAATGATCTCCAGAGCGCCGCGCATATCGCCGGCATCTCGCAACGCAATCTGTAGCCAATTGCTTGCGTCGATTAAATTCGGATTAATCTCGAGCGCTCTAACGAGAATATCGATAGCCTGATCTGCGTTGACCCTGTGCCGCGTGTAATAAAGACCGAGGCCGGCCAATCCTTCCGCCAGATCGGGGTTCAGGCGCAGGGCCTGATCGATGAAACGCTTGCCGCGCCGGTTCGCCTCATCACTCGGAATAGAGCCGTACTGCTCGTCGGATAACAGCATCGTGGCAATGCCGCGTTGCGCAAGTGCCGGGGCATACTCCGGATCAAGCTGCGATGCTTCGTCCAGCTCATTGACCGCTAGTTCGATTTCCGATCCGATACGAGTGTAGATGCGTTGCTTGGCCTTCAAATACAACGCATATACTTCCGGATTAGTACGCTTCGCTTCAGCGACCACGACGTCCCCGGTCAATAATTTGCT
>CAYWYT010000152.1:0-6533 GCA_964462665.1 uncultured Woeseiaceae bacterium
GCGGATTTAGCGAAACTCGCGTGGAGTTATCACAAAATTTCGTCGAGCTCGAACGACCCAAAGAACGCTTCTCGTTCTCGTATTTACCCAAAGATACTGAAGTGCTGTTTCGCGAAGCGTTGGCGTGCTACTCCACCAATAACTTCAACGCGTTTGCCTCTATGTGCCGCCGCTCCGCAAGCAGCGCGTTTGTAGCCTTGGGCGAAGGCGGCAAGTTGCAGGCCTTCGACGAAGTCATGATTGCGCGCGACATCGCTGGCATTGATGACGATACGTTTGATCCGATCAAGAGCATCTTGTTTGACGCCGATGTGGGCGAAGAGCTACCGATGTTGAATCGCTCCCAATCTGGCGTATTGCTTGAGATACTCAAAGACATGTTCTACCAGTGCTTTGTGCGCCGCGGAAAACTCACGCGCGCCATCAAGGTACGTCGCTTTTTCGTCGAAGAAAGCGGTGCGGACCTGAAGTCTACCGCCTGAGATAAGGTCAGGAAATCGCGACTCGCGCGTTGCGGAACATGCGCATCCACGGACCGTCTTCTCCCCAAGCATCGGGATGCCAGGAATTCTGAATCGTGCGAACCACGCGCTCCGGATGCGGCATGATAATCGTTACGCGGCCGTCTTCATTCGACAACGCACAGATACCGTCGCGCGAACCGTTGGGATTCGCCGGATAGCTGTCCGCAACATTGCCGTAATTGTCCACGTAGCGGGCAGCAATCATGTGCGACACCGAGTAACGGTCGGCGTCATCAGCAAATGTAACTCGCCCCTCTCCATGCGATGTTGCGATTGGCATTCGCGAACCCGCCATTTCTTCCAGAAATATTGACGGGCTTTCGAGTATCTCGACCAGACTTAGACGCGCCTCGAATTGCTCCGACTTGTTGCGCAGGAATCGCGGCCAGCTCTGTGCGCCGGGAATCAGTTCACGAAGATGCGACAGCATCTGACATCCATTGCAAACTCCTAGTGCAAAGGTGTCGTTGCGTTGAAAAAATTCTGCGAACTGATCGCGCGTCTGCTCGTGATACAGAATGGACTTCGCCCAACCGCCGCCGGCGCCCAGTACATCGCCGAACGAAAAGCCACCACACGCTACAACCCCATGATAATTCGCAAGATTATCGCGCCCTTCATGCAGGTCACTCATATGCACGTCCACGGCCGTAAATCCGGCACGCAGGAATGCTGCGGCCATTTCGTACTGGCTATTGACGCCCTGCTCTCGCAGCACGGCGACACGCGGACCGACCATGCCACGATAAGGTCTGGCAATGTCGTCGCTGGGATCAAAACTCAAAACTACGTTCAGTCCAGGATCCTTGTCGTCGAGGATTCGATCGAATTCCTGACGCGCCGTCGTCGGGTTATCACGCAACGCCTGTACTCTATAACTCGTCTCTGACCAGTTGCGTTGCAAGGTCGCGCGATCCATTTGCAAAACGACTTCTTCGCCGCGCCGTATGCTCAGGCCTTGAGCATCGTTTTCCACGCGACCAATCGCCGTCGCATTGGCGCCAGTCCGATCCAGAACCATTTGCACTTGCGGAAGTTGTTTCTTCTCGACTTGTATAACCGCACCGAGCTCCTCATTGAAAAGCTGTTCCAGTAGTGCGTTGTCCGAGCCGTCAAGTCGTAAACTGATCCCCAGGCGGCTGGCGAACATCATTTCTGCCAGCGTCGTTAGGAGCCCGCCATCGCTACGATCGTGATAGGCGAGCAACATATCGCGTTCATTCAATTCCTGAATCGCGGCAAAGAAACTCTTAAGCAACTCGGCGTCATCAAGGTCCGGTGTTGCACCGCCCGCACGATTGAAGGTCTGCGCGAGACAGGAGCCGCCCATGCGATTTTTGCCAAGACCCAGATCCAGCAGCAGTAGATAGCTCGAGTCCTCAACAGCGCGAAGTTGCGGCGTCAAGTGCTTGCGGACATCTGTCGTTGGTGCGAACGCCGATACGATCAGAGATACCGGGGCAACGACTTCATATTCAACTTCGTCTTCTTCCCAGCGCGTTTTCAGAGACAAGGAATCCTTGCCGACAGGAATGGCAATACCAAGGTCGCGGCATAACTCGTGACCGACCGCCTTGACGGTATCGAATAAATTGGCGTCCTCGCCCGGGTGACCACTGGCGGCCATCCAGTTCGCGGACAGACGAATTTTCTTGATATCTTCAATCCGCGCCGCCGCAATATTTGTTATTGCTTCTGCAACCGCCATGCGGCCGGAAGCCGGTGCATTCAGCGTTGCCAGCGGCGTTCGCTCACCCATCGCCATCGCTTCGCCGGTGTAGCCTTCATAACTGGTCGCCGTTAACGCGACATCGCTGACCGGCACCTGCCACGGTCCGATCAACTGGTCGCGAGCACTTAGTCCGCCGACGGTGCGATCGCCGATATGAATCAGGAAGGATTTGTCAGCGACAGCCGGAAAACGTAATACACGCGATATGGCTGCAGACAGATCGATGCCGCTCAAATCAAGATTCGACTCGGGCAACGGCTGACGCACAACGTCACGCGACATCTTCGGCGTGTTGCCCAGCAGCAACGACATCGGCATGTTGACTGGCTGATTGTCGAAGTCGATATCGTTGACGACCAGCTGTGCGTCATCCGTCAAAGTCCCGATGATCGAGACCGGACAGCGCTCGCGGTCACAAATTGCTTCGAAATCTTCGATGTCGTCTGCGTCTATGAGCAGTACATAGCGTTCCTGCGCTTCGTTACACCAGATTCCCATGGGCGACATGCCGCGCTCAGCATTTGCGATATTGCGCAGTTCGATCTTTGCACCGTGCTTACTGTGGTCAACGGCTTCGGGTACCGCATTCGACAAGCCGCCCGCACCAACATCGTGAATCAGCAGGATCGGGTTCTTGTCGCCCATCTGCCAACAGCGATCAATGACCTCCTGCGCGCGACGTTCCATTTCCGGGTTGCCACGTTGTACTGAAGCGAAATCGAGGTCTTCGCTGCTGCTGCCGCTTGTGAGGCTGGATGCCGCACCGCCGCCTAGCCCGATCAACATTGCAGGACCGCCAATAATCACGACTTGTGCGCCGACCGGCACATCGATTTTCTTCGCATGCTCTTCGCGTACGTTGCCAACACCGCCGGCGATCATGATCGGTTTGTGATAACCACGGATCTCGTTGTCCGGCAGACCCGGAACACTGCTTTCGTAAGTCCGAAAATAACCGAGCAGATTGGGTCGGCCGAATTCGTTGTTGAAGGCCGCCCCACCAATCGGGCCCTCAATCATGATGTCCAGCGGCGACGCCATGCGGTCCGGATGCGGAAAGTCGATTTCCCAGGGCTGAGCGAATCCGGGAATGCGCAAATGCGATACCGTAAATCCACTCAGGCCTGCTTTCGGCCTGGCGCCCAGGCCGGTCGCCCCTTCGTCCCGAATTTCACCACCATTGCCGGTCGCAGCGCCCTGAAACGGCGATATCGCCGTCGGATGGTTGTGCGTTTCGACCTTTATCAGGATATGTACCGGCTCTTCGTTGTACTGGTACTCACGATCGCTGCTGGCCGGCATCAGTCGTGACCCAGGCCAACCTTCTATTACCGCGGCATTGTCGGAATACGCGGATATCACGCCGTCCGGGCTTGCCGCAGTGGTCGATCGAATCATGCCGAACAGCTGTTCCGACTGCGCTTCGCCGTCGATCACCCAGTCCGCATTGAAAATCTTGTGGCGACAGTGCTCGGAGTTCGCCTGCGCAAACATCATCAGTTCGGTGTCGGTCGGGTCTCTTGCAAGTTTCTTGTAGTTGTCGACCAGATAGTCGATTTCCTCATCGGCCAGTGCCAGACCCAAATCAACATTGGCTTTGGCCAGCGCCTTCTTGCCGCCTTTTAATACAGGAATCGTAGCGATCGGTGCGGGATCGTGCGCCGCAAACAAAGTTGCGGCAGCAGCACCCGTGGCGAACATCGCTTCGGTCATGCGGTCGTGCAATAGCGGGCCCAGTGCGGCGACGTCGTCATCACTGACTGCCGCTTTGAATTGCAGGCCGTAACAAATACCACGTTCAATTCGCTCGACAGAATCGAGATTGCACGCACGCGCTATGTCAGTCGCTTTGCTCGACCAAGGCGAAATTGTTCCTGGCCTGGGCAGTACATAAACTGTGTGCGCACCTTTGCCCAAGGTGCCTGCTTTCTCGCCAGACAACAGCAGTGCTTGCAAACGCTTCTTGTGTTCGCTGCTTACTGCAACTACTGAGTCTTCAGCAACGAAATAGCAGAAACGTGCCGCGACTGACTTCACGCGCGGCTCAATCTGCTGCAGTGCATCCTGGAGTTTTGCGAGACGGAAGTCTGACAGCGCTGGCTGTCCGGGCAACTCAAGCATCAGGGCTTATGATCCCCTGGTGTGTAGATAGGCATCGGGAACTGCGTGACGTTGCCTTCCATCTTCGAAATCTTGGCAGCGCCTTGTTTGTCGACCTCATCGATACGAATAATGGAGTGCATCGGCAGGTAGGTTCGAGTGACGTGCTCAAACTCGGCTTTGATTCGCTCTTCGGAAGGATCGACGACGACGGTCGTGCGCTCGCCGAATACCAGCTGTTCGACCTCCACGAAACCGAACAACTCACCATGGCCGACTTCACGGGCATAGATCTCATAGATCTGGCCCTGACTCATGAAAACTACCCTGAATAGATTCTTGTCTGTCACAACTACCTTCCTCGAAGGCCGCGTAGTTTAACTAAATACCGGGGGCTTGGCCCGAGATTCTATCCTCAGGCGTGATTATCATTATATGGTCTTTTTGTCTCATAATGTGAGCCATGGTGTACCCATCGCCTTCTTATTATGTGAACTGGGTAGCAGCGTACACCCCTGATTCTCTGCATTATTCACTGGTCATGGCACTCCAACTCGAAATTGTAAGTGAACATCGCGACATCGTCGGCGAAGACGCTGTGCGCGAGTTTAAAGATCAGGGCGGCACAATAGGTCGGTCATTACAGAATGACTGGATATTGCCGGATCCGGACCGCTTCATTTCCGCTCGCCATGCAACTATCGACTTTCAAGCTGGCTCCTACTATCTGGCAGACACCAGTTCCAACGGCGTATACATCAACGGCGATTGCGAGCCGCTTGGCAAAGGCAATCCACGACGATTATTCAATGGCGATGTGATTCGATTTGGCGACTTCGTCATCAATGTCAGTGTCGATGAGGGCGAAAGTATTGTCATGCCTCTCAACGAACCACAATCCGCCGTCACCGATCACGCTCGGTCAATGGTCGATGAAGACGCTATGAAAACCGGCCTGTTATTGCTCGACGAGGAAGCGATTACAGGCGACGACGAGTTTCAGTCCGCGTTGTTTGGCAATCATGCCGAAACGGATGTTGCGCTGCCGGAAGATATTGAACCGCAAGCACCGAAAGCTGCACCGCCTCCGGCGCCTTTGGCCGAAGCGGATCTTGACGATCGCGGCCTGATTGACTCGTTCCTGGGTGGATTGGGTATAGATCGCAAAGAACTGAATCCCGATACCGATCTGAACGAAGTCATGCTTAATGCGGGTGAAGTGCTACGCGAATTCGTCGAAGGCACAACGCAACTTCTGGCCAGCCGCGCTAACCTGAAGAATGCCTTTCGTCTTGATCAAACAACTGTTCTGCCGCGGCATAACAATCCACTGAAACTTTCGGCCAATACCAAAGATTCGATCATGCAAATACTGGTCGGTCAGGAAGGCGAGTATCTGGGACCACGCAATGCGGTTCGCGAAGTTTGCCGCGACCTGTTGTTCCATCAGGATGCGTTCCTGGATGCGATGAACCATGCCTTTCTGGATTTTGCAGACCGCTTCGATCCGATTGAATTACAAGACGGATTTGATCGTGCGCTGGGCTCAGGTCTCTTTGCCAAGCTCACCAACAAGTACAAATACTGGGGCCTGTTCGGCGACCTGTATCCGATTTTGACGGAAAAAGGTGGCGGCCGCTTCCCGCAGATGTATGCGGAAGAATTTGTGCGCGCTTATGAACGGCAAATCGCCGAGTACGCACGACTCGGTGGCGCTGACGAGCACCTGAAAGAGACTGTCATCCTGACTAAGTCCGACTACAACCCGGCGCGTGACATTGAGATAGACCCGCAAATCTCGGCGGAGCTGGAAGCAATGAACGAATCACCGTTCGACGAAGATGACATGGTTCAGATAGAACCTATCGAAAAAATCGAAAGTCAGTAGCAGCGCTTCCTAGTCGGCACGATTCTGTCGATTCTCAATTAAGTCTTCAACCACTATCGGATCGGCAAGCGTCGATGTATCGCCAAGCTCCGCATAGTCATCAGCAGCGATTTTTCGCAGTATGCGGCGCATGATCTTGCCAGAGCGTGTTTTCGGCAATCCCGGTGCCCATTGGATCAGGTCAGGTTTCGCAATAGGGCCAATCTCTTTGCGAACCCATTGCTGTAATTCAGCAAGCAGTTCGTCACTGCAATCGACCCCGTCCATCAGCGTCACATAGGCGTAGATC